>NZ_JBEXOS010000042.1:0-69892 GCF_040611655.1 Streptomyces sp. NPDC006552 | reverse complement strand
GGTGGCGGGTGGGGGTCCGGGGGTTATCCCCCGGGGGATGCAGCATCAGCGGGTCCGGGGTTCGAGTCCCTGGCGGCGCACGTTGTCGGTGGCGGAACATGTTCGCGGAATGCGCGAACGGGTTCCGCCACCGTTGTTTTTGCGCGGCTGCGCCGCGCGCTGTGGGGGCTTCGCCACCCACACCCCCCGTGGGCGGGGTTGGGTTTTCGCCGTGGCTCTTGGTGCGGGGTGTGTGGCCCGGGGTTGCGATAGCGGCGGGGTCCGGTTTGGTGGCGGCTGGGGGTCCGGGGGTTATCCCCCGGGGGATGCAGCATCAGCGGGTCCGGGGTTCGAGTCCCTGGCGGCGCACGTTGTCGGTGGCGGGATGTGTTCGCGGAAAGCGCGAACCGTCCCGCCACCGTTCTTTTTGCGGGGGCCGCTCCCAGTCAGATCGTCAATGACAGTGCCACCGGCGCCGCGCTCCTGTTCAGGTGGCGAGCCGCTTCGTGGAGGCGGTGGGCGTGGGCGAGCGGGAGGGAGAGGGCCAGGCAGCCGACGGCGGAGCCGGCCGTGATCGGGACCGCCGCGCAGACCGTGCCGACCGCGTACTCCTGGAGGTCCAGGACCGGGACGGTCGCGGGCTGGGTGGCCAACTTGGTGAGCAGCACCTTCTCGCTGGTGATGGTCCGCGAGGTCAGGCGAACCATCTTGTGGCGGGAGAGGTGGTCGCGCCGGCCGTCCAGGTCGAGCTGGCCGAGAAGGCTCTTGCCCACGGCGCTGGCGTGCGCCGAGACGCGGAAGTCCACCCACTCGTTCACCGCGGGGGCGCCGGGCCCGGCCGCGTACTGCGTGATGTGGACCTCACCGTCGATGTACCGGCTCATATAGACCGCCGCACCCACCGTGTCCCGCAGCTTGTCCAGGGTGACCTGGAGCTTCGCGGTGAGCGCCGACGCCCCGTCCCCTACCGAACCGATCCGGCTCAGGGCCTCGCCGGTGACGTACGCGCCGTCGGAGGTCTGCCGGACGTACCCCTCGCGGCGGAGCATCCGCAGCAGCGGGGTCAGCCGGTCCGCGGGCAGCCCCGTCTCGCGGACCAACTCCGCGTCCGTGATCCCGGTGCCGCCGTGGTCGACGGCCTCCAGTACGCGAAGGGCGTACCGCACCGACCGGTGCGGCCGGTAGGTCGACGTCTCCGGCTCGTGCTTCAGCGCCACGGCATCCCCCTGCAAGGACCGGTTCCGGACAGCTGGCCTCGTCCACGATAGCCGTCAACACCCCGGAAAAGGGCGGGTGTTGGGGGGATTGGTGGCGCGTTCCGTGCCTCTCAGCAGGAACGCGCCACCCTGGCATATGCCAAAGTCATGAACCAGTCGACATCCGCCTGGTCACAGCACCGCGCTCAGGAACTCCCGGGTCCGGTCGTGGTCCGGCTCGTTGAAGATCTTCTCCGGGGTGCCCGACTCGATGACCCGGCCCGCGTCGAACATCAGGACCTGATCCGAGATGTCCCGCGCGAAGCTCATCTCGTGCGTCACGCAGAGCATCGTGATGTCCGTGGTGTGCGCGATGTCCCGCAGGACGTCGAGCACCCCCGCCACCAGCTCGGGGTCGAGCGCCGAGGTCACCTCGTCCAGCAGCAGCACCTGCGGCCGCATGGCGAGCGCCCGCGCGATCGCCACCCGCTGCTGCTGGCCGCCGGAGAGCTGGGTCGGGTACGCGTCGCAGCGGTCGCCGAGCCCGACCAGGTCGAGCAGTTCGCGGGCCCGCTGCTCCGCCTCGTCCTTGGACAGGCCGAGCACGGTGACCGGCGCCTCCATGATGTTGCGCAGCACCTTCATGTTCGGGAAGAGGTTGAACTGCTGGAAGACCATCCCGATGTTCTTGCGGACCTCGCGGATGTGCTTCTCGCCGGCCGGCACCAGCTTGCCGTTCTTCTCCTCGTGCGTGAGGTACTCGCCGCCGACCCTGATCGTGCCCTCGTCCGGCTTGAGCAGCGTCATCAGCAGCCGCAGGATCGTCGTCTTGCCGGAGCCGGAGGGGCCGATCAGCGTGACGTGCTTGCCCGAGGCGACGGAGAAGTCCAGCTGGTCCAGGACCGTGTTGGAGCCGAACCGCTTCACGACCTTGTCGAAGCGGATCAGTTCGGCGCCGTCCACCTTGGGATTGGGCTGGTCTTTGGAGAGGTTCGCATCAGTGGACAAGACGGCGCTCCAGGGATCGCAGGAGAAGGGAAGCAAGGTAGGAGACGACGATGAAGGCGACACCGACGACCGTGAGGGCCTCCGTGTACTGGAACGTCTGCGCGGCTTGCAGGCGCGAGCGCTGGAGCAGCTCCAGGACGCCGATGCCCGCGAGCAGCGGGGTGTCCTTCAGCATCGCCACGACGTAGTTGCCGAGCGCGGGCACGACGCGGCGGATCGCCTGCGGCAGGATGACCGCCGTCCAGGTCCTGCGGTACGACAGGCTCAGCGCGCGGGCCGCCTCCCACTGGCCGGCCGGCACGGCCTCGATGCCCGCGCGGTAGACCTGCGCCGTGTACGTCGAGTAGTGCAGGCCGATCGCGACGACACCGGTGGTCAGCGCGGAGAACTGAATGCCGGCCTCGGGCAGCACGAAGTACAGGAAGAAGAGCTGGACCAGGAGCGGGGTGTTGCGGATGAACTCCGTGACCAGCCCGACGGGCCAGCGCACGAAGCGGGTCGGCGCCCGGAAGGCGAGGGCCCACAGGAGGCCGACGCTGAACGAGATCAGCGAGCCGTACAGCAGTACCTGGAGCGTGACGAGGAGGCCGTCCCAGAAGTTCGGCATGAAGTCGCCGACCGCGGACCAGTCCCAGTTCGATGCGGCAGTGGTGGTCACAGGGAGGCACCTCCGGTCTCGTTCTGGCGGCGGAGGTCGAGCTTGCGCAGCAGACCGGGGCCCGGTTCGGGCCGCTGCCCGATGCCCGCCTTGGTCCTGCGCTCCAGGGCGCGCATCCCGCGGGTCAGCAGGAACGCGATGACGAAGTAGATGAGGAGCGTCAGCGAGTAGATCTCCGTGCTCTCCGTCGTCGCCAGGCGCACCAGGTATGCGGCGAAGGAGACGTCACCGATGCCGAGCAGCGACACCAGGGCGGTGCCCTTGAGCAGCTCAATCAGCAGGTTCGAGAACGGCGGGATCATCTCCGGCACGGCCTGCGGCAGCAGGATCAGCCGCAGCCGCTGCCAGGGCGTGAAGCTCAGCGCGACCCCCGCCTCGCGCTGCGCCGGCGCCACCGCGTTCAGGGCGCCGCGGACGATCTCGGCCCCGTACGCGCCGTAGGAGAGCCCGAGCGCCAGGACGGCCGCCCACATCGGCACGAGCGACCAGCCCGCGAGCTGCGGCAGGACGAAGAAGATCCAGAACATCAGGACCAGGGCGGACGTGCCCCGGAAGACCTCGGTGTAGAGGCCGGCCACGAACCGTACGATCCACAGCCGGTGCGTGCGCGCCGTGCCGACGCCGAAGGCCACCACGGTCGCGAGCGCCGCGCTGTAGACGGTCAGCTGGACCGTGATCCAGATGCCGGGCAGTACCCAGTGTTCCCACAGTCCGGCGGTCATCGGCACAGCTCCTCGGCGGTCAGCGTCGTCATCTCCGCCTTGGTGAACCCGAACGGCTGGAGGATCCGGAACAGTTCGCCGCTCTTCTTCATCTTGTGGATCTCGACGTTGAAGGCGTCCCGCAGTTTCGTGTCGGTGGGACGGAAGGTGAAACCGCCGCCGTCGACGTGCTTCTTGCCGCCGACCGTCGGCGCGAACGGCTCGGTGTGCTCGGCCTTGCTGCTCTTCTTGGTGACCTCGCGCGTGGTCAGGGCGGTGCCCGCGAAGACGTCGATACGCCCGGCCTCCACCGCGTTGAGCCCGGCCACCTGATCCTGGAGGATCACGATGTCGGACTCCTTGTACCCGGCGTCGACGGCGTACTGGATCTCCGCGTACCCGGTGCCGGTGCCGAACTTGGCCTTCGCCTTCACGACGTCGGCGTAGTCGTGCAGGTTCTTCGGGTTGCCCTTGCGGACGATGAAGGAGTCCAGCATCTGGTACTCGGGGTCGGCGAAGATGACCTGCTGACAGCGGTCCTTGTTGATGTACATCCCGGCGGAGACGACGTCGAACTGCTGCGTGTTCAGGCCGGGGATGAGCGAGGCGAAGTCGGTGGCCACCGGCTGGACGTGGCCGACACCGAGCCGTTTGAAGATGACCTTGGCCAGTTCCACCGCCTCGCCCGTGAACTCGCCCTCGTCGTTGATGTACCCGTACGGCACCTCGCCCGCGATGCCCAGGCGTACCGTGCCCTGTCCCTTGAGGCGGGCGAGCGTGTCCCCGTCCGGTACCCGGCTGCAGCCCGCCGCGCCCAGGGCGCCCAAGGCGCCGAGCGCGCCCGCCCCGAACAGGAGCGAGCGTCTGCGCAGCGGGCGTTTCTCCGGAGTCTCGTCTCTTCGTATGTGAGTTGGTGGAGCCATGGGCGCGCGGCTACCCGACGCGACGCGACTTATGCCGGTCAATTCACGCCGTCACCGGCGGAGCCACCCCCGCGACCCCGGCCTCGTACAGCGCGTGCGCGACCCGCAGCACCAGATCGTCGCGGTGCCGCGCGGCCACCACCTGCAACCCCACCGGCAGACCGGACCCGTCGAACCCCACCGGCACCGACGCCGCGGGCTGCTGCGTGAGGTTGAACGGGTACGTGAACGGCGTCCACCCCGTCCAGCGGCGCAGCCCCGAACCGCGCGGCACCTCCGCCCCCGCCTCGAACGCGGTACGCGGCAGCGTCGGCGTCAGCAGCACGTCGTACACCGTGTGGAACAGGCCCATGCGCCGCCCGAGCGCCGCCCGCGTGTCCACCGCCGCCAGATAGTCGAGCGCGCTGTACCGGGCGCCGCGCGCGCAGATCTCCCGGAGCCCGGGGTCGAGCAACTCCCGCTGCGCCGCGGAGAGATGCTGCACGACCCGGGCCGCGCCGCTGAACCACAGCACGTGGAACGCCGCGACCGGATCGGTGACATCGGGGTCGGCCTCCTCGACGTACGCCCCCATCCCGGCCAGCCGCGTCACCGCCTCCCGCACCCGCGCGGCGACCTGCGGCGCCACGGCGACCTGCCCGCCGAGCGAGGGCGAGTACGCCACCCGCAGGCCGCGCACCCCGTCCCCGAGGCCCGCCCGGAAGCTGCCCGCCGCCGGGCCGGGCCCGGACCAGTCGCGGGGGTCGGGGCCGGAGACGACGTCCATCATCAGCGCCGCGTCGGCCGCGCTGCGCGCCATCGGCCCCACGTGCGCCAGCGTCCCGAACGCGGAGGCCGGATAGTGCGGCACCCGCCCGTACGTCGGCTTCAGCGCGAAGATCCCGCAGAAGGCGGCCGGGATGCGGAGCGAGCCGCCGCCGTCCGTGCCGAGCGAGAGCGGCCCCGCGCCGGCGGCGACGGCAGCCGCGCTGCCGCCGCTCGATCCGCCGGCGGTGCGTGTGGTGTCGTACGGGTTGCGGGTGATCCCCGTCAGCGGTGAGTCGGTGACCCCCTTCCAGCCGAACTCGGGGGTCGTGGTCCGGCCGGTGAGGACGGCGCCGTGCTCGCGCAGCCGCGCCACGGCCGGCGCGTCCTCGTCCCAGGCGCCCTGCGCCCGTACCGTCCGCGACCCGCGCAGCGTCGGGCCTCCGCGCTGCAACAGGAGGTCCTTGACCGACACCGGCACGCCGTCGAGCAGGCCCGACGGCTCGCCGCGCCGCCAGCGCCGCGCACTTGCCTCCGCCGCGGCGAGCGCCCCCGCCGCGTCGACGCGTACGAACGCGTTCAGGTGCGGCTCGGTCTCCTCGATGCGGGCGAGCACCGCCCGGGCGGCGTCGACGGGGCTGAACTCGCCCTTGCGGTAGCCGTCGAGAAGGTCGTGCGCGCTCAGTCCGGTCAGCTCGGTCGTCATGCGCCCCTCCACCCCATGGCGCGGGGCCACGGCTCAGCGTTCAGGATCAGCGTGCGGGATCAGCTGCCGGGGACATACCCACGATCCTTGTCCACTACATTCGCCAGCGGCCGGCCGTTCTCCCACTGCTCGTACAACTCCACGAACTGGCGCCCCAGTTCGCCCCGCCAGCCGGCCGTGTCGCCGCTCATGTGCGGGGAGACGAGCAGCCCGGGCGCCGTCCACAGCGGGCTGTCCGGCGGCAGCGGCTCGTGCTCGAACACGTCGAGGGCGGCGCCCGCGATCCCCCGCTCGTGCAGCGCGTCCAGCAGGTCGGCCTCGACGACCAGCGGTCCGCGTCCTACGTTGACGAAGCGGGCAGAGGGTTGCATAAGGGCGAACCGGCGCGCGTCGAACATGGCGCGGGTCTCCTCGGTCAGCGGCGCCGCGCAGACCACCCAGTCGGCGCGCGCCAGCAGCCGGTCGAGGTCGGCGGGGCCGTGGACGCCGGCCCGCGACCGCCGCCCGACCACCGCCGTCACGATGCCAAGTGCCGTCAGCTGCGCGGCGATCGCGTGCCCGATGGGGCCGGAGCCGACGACGCAGGCGCGGGTCCCGGCGATCCGCTGTGACTCGCGGTGGCGCCATTCGCGGGACGCCTGGAGGGCGAGGGTGCGCGGCAGGTCCTTGCCCATCGCGAGCACGAGCGCGGCCACGTATTCGGCGATGGGGCCGTCGAAGACGCCGCGGGCGTTGGTCAGCACGGTGTCCGAGCGGGTGAGTTCGGGGAAGACCAGCCGGTCGACGCCGGCGCTCGCGGTGTGCACCCAGCGCGGCCGGGGCCCCTCGCCGGGCCACGCCTCGCGCACCGCGTCGGAGCGGAAGTCCCACACCAGCAGCACGTCCGCCCGGCCGAGCCGGGCGCGCAGCCCGTCCGCGTCGGCGGCGTGCAGCACCCGGGCCCGGCCGGTGAGGGCGCCGAGCCGGGGCGGCGGATCGCCGGGCGGGGCGTCCAGGACGAGGACGGTGGGCCGGCCGCCGGCCGCTCCCGCGCCCCCGGGACCGGAGACGGCAGAGGATTCGTCGCGCACCGAGGCTCCGTTCTTCTTGGATCTTCTTCTTGAAGGTTCCGCTCCGACCGGCGCACGCCAGCCGCCTGACCTGGGCGGATCGACCACGCTGGCACCTGGACCCGCCTTCGTCAACGGAGGATGTGGGCAGCCCGGCCCTGGCGGGGTACGCGGGCGGTGGGGCCCGGCCGGGCGCCGCGCGAGCCGGCGGCGCGACGGCGGTGGCCCCAGCCGGACGAAGGACTCCGGCCCGGACACGGCCTGCCGGAACGTCCGTTGTGGGCCAGGAAGGGTGGGCACAGATCATGACAGCGCTCGGATTTCTCTACCCGGGACACTCCGCCGAGGACGACTATCCGCGCATCGAGATGCTGCTCGACAGTGACATCCGGCTGCCCGTCGTACACATGGACCTCGGTGAGGACGCGCATCGCGTCGACGCGTTCCTGGAGCTGGGCGCGCCCGGCCGGCTGGCCGCGGGCGTCGAGGAGCTGCGGCTGGCCGGCGCCGAGGCGGTGGTCCTGGCCTCCGCGCCGGCCGGCTTCGTCCTCGGCTGGGACGGCGCGCACGAGCAGGTCAGGGGGGTGGCCGTGGCCGCGGGGCTGCCCGCCTCCAGCACGTCGTTCGCCTTCGCCCACGCGATCCGCGAACTGGGTGTGCGCCGGGTCGCGGTCGCCGCGACGTATCCGGCGCAGGTCGCGGAGCACTTCGCCGCGTTCCTGGAGGACGCGGGCGCCGAGGTGCTGCCGGTGGACGACAGCGGGCCCGCCCCCGCCTCCGCCGCCGGGCCCGGCGCCTGGGGGTGGGAGGAGATCCTGGCGATGGCCCGGGCCGGGGATCGCCCCGGGGCGGAGGCGGTGCTGCTGCCCGACACGGCCCTGCGCACGGCGGCGCACGTCCCCGACCTGGAGCGGGAGCTGGGCAAACCGGTCCTCACCGCCAGTCAGGTCACCGTCTGGGAGGCGCTGCGCCTGGTGGACCGCCGGGTGAACGCCCCCGAGCTGGGCTCCCTCTTCACCAAGGCGCCGGTGGTGCAGGTGTGAGCCGCTGACCCCAGGGAGCGGGGCCGCGCGGGCGGCGGTGCGGGAATAAAGCGGAGAGCGCCTCCGTTAAGTCGGGGTCACCCAGAACCGCACCACCAGGAGGACCCCCGTGCCGGCCCATCACGACGAGATCCGCGGCGCAGCCCACGGCACCGCCCCGACCCCCCTCTCCGTCCTGGACCTGGTCACCGTGGGCGCGGGCCGCACCGCCACGCAGGCCCTGCGCACCAGCGTCGACATCGCCCGGCTCGCCGAGCACCGCGGCTACCACCGCTACTGGGTCGCCGAGCACCACTCCATGCCCGGCGTGGCCTCCTCGTCCCCGGCCGTGATCCTGGCCCACCTCGCCGCCCACACCGAGCGCGTCCGCCTCGGCTCCGGCGGCGTCATGCTGCCCAACCACGCGCCGCTGGTCATCGCGGAGCAGTTCGGCACGCTGGAGGCGATGGCCCCGGGCCGCGTCGACCTCGGCCTCGGCCGCGCCCCCGGCACCGACGGCGCCACGGCCGCCGCCCTGCGCCGCACGGACCGCCTGAACGAGGGCGCCGACGACTTCCCGCAGCAGCTCGCCGAGCTGACCCGCTTCCTCGACGACGACTTCCCCGACGGCCACCGCTACTCCCGCATCCACGCCGTCCCGGGCCCGGTCCAGGCCACGTCGCCCGGCGGCGTCCAGGACCCGCACCGCCCGCCGCTGTGGCTGCTCGGCTCCTCCGGTTTCAGCGCCCGGCTGGCCGGCGTCCTCGGCCTGCCGTTCGCTTTCGCCCACCACTTCTCGGCGCAGAACACGATCCCGGCGCTCGACCTGTACCGCGAGTCGTTCCAGCCCTCCGCGGTCCTCGACCAGCCCTACGCCCTCATCGGCGTCTCGGCGCTCGCCACGGACGACGACGGCACCGAGGCCCGCCGCCAGGTCCTGGCCGCCGCGCTCAACATGGTCCGGCTGCGCACCGGCCGCCCCGGCCTGGTCCCGACGCCCGAGGAGGCGGAGGCGTACCCGTTCAACGAGATGGAACAGGACTTCATCCGCTCCTGGAACGCCAACGTCATCCACGGCAGTGTCGACGAGGTCCGCACCGGCCTCGACGACCTCCACAAGCGCACCGGCGCCGACGAGCTGATGCTCACGGCCAACGCCCACAGCGGCGAGGTCCGGCTGCGCTCGTACGAACTCATCGCGGACGCCTACGGGTTGCCGCGGCTCTGAGCCACGGACGCGGGCGCCGTCGCGCGAGACGGCGCCCCCCGCGTGCCGCGTCTACCGGTCTGCCAGCAGCCCGGAGATCCGGGCCGCCGTGACGGGCCGCGAGTACAGCCACCCCTGCCCGGTGTCGCAGCCGATCCGGCGCAGCCGCTCCGCCTGCTCGACCGTCTCCACGCACTCCGCGGTCACGGTGAGCCCGAGCCGGTGGGCCAGCTGCACCATCGCCTCCACGATCACCGCGTCGGCCGGGTCCTCCGGCCGGCCCTCGACGGCACCGTCCGGGAACCCGCGGACGAAGGCCCCGTCCAGCTTCAGCACCGACACCGGGAGCCTGCTCAGGTAGGCGAGGTTCGAGTACCCGGTGCCGAAGTCGTCGATGGCGATGCGTACGCCCATGTCGCTGAGGTCCTGCAAGGCCCGCAGCGGCCGCCCGGTGGAGCCCATCACCGCGGACTCGGTCAGCTCCAGCTGGAGCAGCTCCGCGGGGAGCCGCGTCCGCGCCAGGACGCGGGCCACGTCGGCCACCAGGTCGCCGTCCCACACCTGCCGCACCGCCACATTGACGCTCACGAAGACCGGCGGCACGCCCGGATGGGCCAGCTGCCAGGCGCGCGCCTGCCGGCAGGCGGTCTCCAGCACCCACCGCCCCAGCTCCACGATGGAGCCGTCCTCTTCGGCGAGGCCGATGAACCGGTTCGGCGCCAGCAGGCCGAACTGCGGGTGCCGCCAGCGCACCAGCGCCTCCACCCCGCGCAGCCCACCGTCCTCCAGGCGTACCAACGGCTGGTACTCCAGGACGAACTCACCGCGCTCGACGGCGGACCGCAGCCCGGCGGAGAGGGCCTGACGGGTCATCCGGCGCGCGTTGCGCTCCGGGTCGTAGAGCGTCCAGCGGGCCTTGCCGTCGGCCTTCGCCCAGTACAGCGTGGTGTCGGCGGCCTGCATCAGCTCCGTCGCGCCGGTGCCCGCGACGGGCCGCTCGACGACGCCGATCGAGGCCGAGACCGAGAGCCGCTGCCCGCACAGGTCGAACGGCTCGCGCAGCGCGCCCAGCACCGACTCCGCGAGCCCCGCCAGCTGTTCCGTGCCGGCCGAGTCCTCCACGAGCAGCGCGAACTCGTCACCGCCGAGCCGGGCCACCAGGGGCGCCCCGGTGGCGTGCCGGGCCAGGTCCGCGCAGTGCGTGAGCCGCTCGGCGACGGCGGCGAGCAGCCGGTCGCCGACGTGGTGGCCCAGGGTGTCGTTGACCGCCTTGAAACCGTCGAGGTCGAGCGAGCACAGCCCCACCCGGCCCGCCTCCAGGGCGCCGGAGAGGCGCTCGATGAACAGGGCGCGGTTGGGCAGCCGGGTCACCGGGTCGTGGGTGCGCAAGTGCCGCAGCCCGTCCCGGAGTTCGCGGTGCGCGCTGACGTCGCTGAGCGAGACGAGGACGACGTCCTCGCCGGGGACGGGCGAGACGGTGATCCGCATCCACACCGGGTACCCCGCGGCGTGCTTGAGGCGGCGGGTGCGGGCCAGCGGGGCCTGCCGGCCGCGCAGCACCTCGCGGTAGGCGTCCCAGGTACGCGGGTCGGAGGCGAGGTCGAGCAGCTCGGCGGCGACCAGACCGGTCAGCGGCCGGGTGTCCTCGCCGTGCAGCACCGTGAACGCGGCGGAGTTGGCGCCCACGACCAGGCCGCGGCGGTCGACGAGCAGCATGGGCTGCGGCGCGGCGAGGAAGGCGGCGCCGTGGACGGAGTACGGCGGGTACGGGTGGGCCGGGCCGCTCCCGGTGACGCGCTCGGGTCGCGGGCCGTGCCGCCCGTCGGCCGCGGCGGTCGTGGACCCTTCGGGCTGTGCGCTCACCGCTCGCTCCCGTAGTGCGTCGTCTGGTCGCGTTCTCTGGTGCGGCCGGGTCCCGGCAGGAAAGTGTGCCGATCATAGAGGCAGGTCGGAGGGGTATCCAGCGTTGCCCAAGGGCGTACGGGCGCCGGGCCGGCCGGCACCCGCCGCGGCTGATCGTTTCTGCTCGCGTCCCGCCGTACTTCTGTCGCCGTCCGACCGTCTGTGACGGCCCCTGACCGCCCGGGGTGTCGGCGCTCACTCGTCCGGGCCAGATAAACAAGGCGAATCCGGATAAACCCCAACACTCTGGGTGAGGTGTTCCTCAATCCCTCCCGGAGGTCGACTTGCCGCGCCCGCTGCCACCCGAGGGAGTGGACAAGCGCCGCCTGCGTGCCACCGCAGCGGCGCTGACCGCTCTCGTCGCCCTGGCCGCCACCGGTCTGATCGCGGGGCCCGCGGCCGCCGCCGGCGGTGACCCGTGCGCCCTGGAGCGCACCACCGCCCACCACTCCGAGGGCCTCGACTCCTGGAACCCGGCCTATCCGCGGCCGGTGAAGACCCTGAACGCGGTGATGGTCTTCCTCTCGTTCCCGGACTCGGCCCCGCTGACCACCCCT
Organism: Streptomyces sp. NPDC006552; assembly: GCF_040611655.1. Classification (NCBI taxonomy): domain Bacteria; kingdom Bacillati; phylum Actinomycetota; class Actinomycetes; order Kitasatosporales; family Streptomycetaceae; genus Streptomyces; species Streptomyces sp. NPDC006552. The sequence continues at coordinate 58,240 of NZ_JBEXOS010000042.1, read as the reverse complement.
CAGGAGCTGGCCGCCGACTACTTCCCGGCGACCAGCCGCTTCTTCGACCGGGCCTCCTACGGCAAGTTCCGGCTGGTGCCGCACCCGCAGCGCGCCTGGCTGAAGATGCCGCGCGCCTCGACCGCGTACGGGATACGGCGTGACTGGAACCCGGCGGGCCGCACCGCGTATCTGCGCGACGCGCTGGCGGTGGCGGACCCGGGGACGGACTTCGGCGCGTACGACATCGTCTACTTCGTGGCCGACCCGGACGCGCCGGGTGTCGACTCGGACGCCACGAAGGTCGTCAACTTCGACGAGCCGATGCGGGCGGACGGCACCGACATCCGGCGCGCCGTCACGGTCTTCGAGCAGCACCCGCCGGACCGCAACGTGCTGGCGCACGAGACCGGCCACGTCTTCGACCTGCCCGACCTCTACCACCGGCCGTCCGACGGCAAGGGCGACTGGGACACCTATGTCGGCGACTGGGATGTGATGGGCAGTCAGTTCGGTCTGGCGCCCGACCTGTTCGGCTGGCACAAGTGGAAGCTCGGCTGGTTGGACCCCAGGCAGGTGACGTGCGTGACCCGGGCGGGGGACACGCGGCTGACGCTGGAGCCGCTGAGCACGGCGCCGCGCGCGGCGGGCGCGCCGTTCGGCACGGGGGACGGCACGAAGCTCGCGGTGGTACGGACCGGGCCGGACACGGCGATCGCGCTGGAGGCCCGCGGCGCGACCGGCAACGACAGCGCCACCTGTACGCAGGGCGTCCTGGTCTACCGGGTCCGCGCCGACTCCTCGTCCGGCGGCGGCCCGGTCCAGGTCCTCGACGCCCACCCCGGCAGCGAGGCGTGCTACGGCGACTCGGTCTACCCCCCACTGGCGGACGCACCGGTGACCGAGGGGGAGAGCTTCACGGTCCCCGGGGAGCGCATCCGTGTCACGACGGAGAGCCGCACGCCGACGGGAGCGTGGACAGTAACGGTGACGATGGCCTGACCCCCACCCCGGGGCGCGACGCTCCCGAACGCGGCGAGCCTTGACCCGGCCTACGGGGGTGTGGGTCGCGGAACCTTCACGCATCGGACGCGGCGCTCCCGAACGCGGCCCGGGGCCGGCGAAGTTCCCGCACATCGGACGCGGCGAGCCTTGACCCGGCCTACCGGGGGTGTGGGTCGCGGAATCTGCACCCACCGGACGCCGGCGCTCCCGATCGCGGCCCGGGGCCGGCGAAGTTCCCGCACATCGGACGCGGCGAGCCCCTAACCCGGCCCAAGGGGGTGTGGGTGGCGGAGCCCCCACAGCGCGCGGCGCAGCCGCGCAAAAACAACGGTGGCGGAATATGTTCGCGCTTTCTGCGAACACATCCCGCCACCGACAACGTGCGCCGCCAGGGACTCGAACCCCGGACCCGCTGATTAAGAGTCAGCTGCTCTAACCAACTGAGCTAGCGGCGCCTGCTGACGTCGTAGACCTTAGCATCCTGATCGGCGGCAGGAAAAATCGATACGCGGACGGCGGCCCGGGCCGCTCGGACGCAGGCCCAGAGCAGGATCTCGGGGCCGGGCAGCCAGGGGCGGCGGGTGTCGGGGGCGACCAGCCAGCGGGAGTCGGGGCGGTCGGCGCGGGACGCCGTGGGCGCGGGGACGGTGACCGCGTCGCCGGTGCCGTGGCAGAGCAGGGGCGGCACCGCGGGCCCCCACTCCTCCCACTCCAGGAGCGAGGGCAGCCGCTGCGCGGTGCCCGGCGCGGAGAACAGGAGCATGCGGCCGCGGTGCGCCGCGACCGGCCCGGACCCGGGGCCCTCGTCCCAGAGCCGGTCCAGCATGCGCCGGCCGAAGATGGCCGGGACGTTCACGACGTCGAAGACGGAACCACAGGGCAGCACCACGGGAGCGGCCGGCCGGGACGCCCAGTGGGCAAGGGTGGAGCGCGGGTACGCGCCCGCGGAGGCGAGCCAGGCGGCGCCCTCCGGGGTGACGCCGCTGGCGTCTAAGGGCTCGTGCGGGGCGCCGGGCGCCGGGGCGGGGTAGGGGTGTGCGGGGCTCATGTCCCCCACATCTACAGGGCGTGAGGGACCGGTACCCCTGGGTTGCCGGAAATCGGGACAGGAGGGCCGGGGAAGGAGTATCTTGCCCGTCTGGCATATGCCAGACGATCTTCCCGCGGCCGAGGGGCGCGGCAGCCCTACGGCGCCTGCTCCGCACCGCCGCGCAGCAGATCACGGCCGAACTCGACCATCTTCTTCGCGTAGTCCTCGGTCCACTGCGCCCGCTCCGCGATCTCCGCCGCCGTCAGCCGGTCGAACCGCCGCGGATCGGCCAGCTGGGCCGCCGCCATCGCCTGGAACTCCAGGGACCGGTCGGTGGCCGCGCGGAACGCCAGCGTCAGCTCCGTGGCGCGGGCCAGCAGCTCGCGGGGGTCCTCGATGGACTCCAGGTCGAAGAAGTGCTCCGGGTCGGCGGCGGCCTCCGCGGGCTCGAAGATCAGCGGGGCGGGCCGCAGCCGCGGCTGCGGGGTACGGGGCCGGTCGGGCTCCGCCATGGTGGTTCCTCCTTGTGCCGGGTCGGCCCGCTCGGTGCCCGGGCCGCCTTCCATTGTCCGACGCCCCGCAAGGGGGCCTCGGCGCCGGGCCCTACGGCGTCCACGCCACCCGGTGCTCCGCGAGCCGGGCCAGCACGGCATGGTTGGCCTCCCAGCCGTCGGGGAACTTCACGTCCACGCCCAGCTGCACCGGCTCCGTCGAGGGATGCTCGTCCAGCAGCTCGGCGACCCCGGCCCGGCACACCACGACGCACGCGTGCCGGTGGCGCGAGGCCAGCACGCACAGCCGGCCCGTCTCCAGGTGGAACGCCGTCGCGTCCGGGCGGCCCGACAGCGGGTGCAGCACCACCGTCACGTCGTACTCCCGGCCCTGGAGCCGGTTGGCCGTGTCCACGGTGACGTCCCGGACGCCGAGCTGGGCCAGCGCGGCGCGCACCGCCGCCGCCTGGTCACGGTGCGCGGTGCCGACACAGATCCGGTCGGCGCTCAACGGCGCTTCCTCGGGCCCCCGCTCGGAGCGGGTGACGCCCTCCCGGTCGAGCAGCCGCCGGACGACCAGCGCCACCGCCCGCACCGCCTCCGGATCGGTCCGCGGCGTGTGCGCGGCGGGCAGTTCGAGCAGCCCCCAGCCGGCCGCGGCCGCCTCGTCCAGGACCCGGTCCGGGCCCGAACCGTCCGACGGGACCGAGAAGCGCAGCTCGCGGTCGCCCTCGCCGGTGCCGCTGCGGAACGGCGTGAACGGATAGAACGCCCCCGACACCAGCGGCGCCGCCGACGCCGGCAGCCGCCACGACACCGGCAGCCGGTGCTGCGGCAGCTCGGGGTTGTGCGCGAGCAGCGTCGACACCGCCGAGGCCGACGGGTCGTACGACAGGCCCGCCCACTGCTCCGCGCCGACGATCGCGAACGGGTCCAGCTGGCCGGGGTCGCCCACGAACAGCGCCCGCTCGAACAGTCCCGCCACGGCGAGCAGCGCGTCCGAGCGCATCTGGTACGCCTCGTCCACGATGGCGTGCCGCCACGGCCCGCCCGCGTCGGCCACCTTCACGTGCGCCCACTTCGCGGCGGTCGAGACGACCACCGGCAGCGGCGCGAGGTCGCCCGTCTTCGTCGAGGTGCGCACGAGCGGCAGCTCGTCGAGTGCCTTGTCGTAGGCGTCCGGATCGCTGCTGTGCAGCCGGCCGACCGGCAGCCCGGGATTCTTCTCGTGCAGGCGCAGGACGAGGTCGTCGACCTGCGCGTTCGTCTGCGCGACGACCATCAGCGGCCGGCCCGCCTCGGCCAGTTCGAGCGCGGCCCGCACGACCAGGGTCGACTTGCCCGCACCGGGCGGCGAGTCGACGACGACGCCGCGCGCGTCGCCGTGCAGCGTGTCGCGCAGGATCGCGTCCGTCGCCCGCGTGGCGGCGGCGGACGGGCTGAGCGAGGCGGGGTCGAGGGGGGTCACGGTCACAGCAGGTCCTCCGCGGTCACGGCGTCGGGAGCCGGGGCGTCGGCGCCGGGCGGCCCGCCGTGCGTCCACGGCGTCTCCTCCGGCTCCGGCAGCTTGGGCCCGCCGCGCTGTTCATGCTCGAACAGCGTCCAGCAGACCCGGTCGCCCTTCTGCGGCACGGACCCCTCCTCCGGCTCCTTGCCCCGCCCCATCTTGTCCAGTACGCGCAGCACGACGCCGTCCCGCGCCTCGCCCTCGTAGCTCACGAACTCCGCCGCCTGCGGTTTGCCGTCGAGGGACCGGAACACCTTCACCCGCTCTCCGAGGTGCGGCCGGTCGTCGGTGCGGACCGTGATCAGCGGCCGCGGCCGCTTCTTGTCGTTGTACGCCGCCACGACCTCGGTCACCTCACCCGCGAACGCCTCCCCGGCCAGCCGGCGCCCCGCCATCACCAGCGGGTCGTCGAGCGCCTCCTGCGCGTCCAGGCGGGCCTGCTCGCGCTCGCGCGTGGCCAGCTTGTTCGCCGCGGTCACCGCGTCGTCGCGGCGCGGCTGCGGTGGCTCGCCCGCCGCCACCCGGTCCCGGTGGCCGGTGAAGGACCAGCGGTCCCGGGTCCAGCGCTCGGCCGCGCGCGGCCCCTCCGGCAGCGTGCACAGCAGGTCGAGCCCGCGCCACACCGCGTCCCACGTGGGACGGGTGCGCGATTCGACCAGGCCGTGGATCTCCCGCTCGGCCGCGGTGAGTTCGGCGAGCAGGCCGTCGGCGCGGACCGCGTCCTCGGCCGCCGCCAGACGCGTACGGGCCCGGTCGTACCGCTCGATGGCCGGCGCGAGCAGCTTGTTGTCGAAGGCGGGGTCGGTGGCCGGCCCCGCGGGCGGGCAGCGCAGCTGGCCGTCCGGGCCCCGGTCGAGCTCGGCGCGGAGCGCGGCCTCGGCGCCCGACGTACCCGGCGGGGCCGCGATCCAGGCGAGCAGCGCGCCCAGGTGCTGGTCCTCCAGGCTCGACTGGCCGGTGGCCCAGTGCCGGGAGAGCAGATCCGTCATGGCGAGCAGCAGCGCGGAGCCGGGGACGCGGGCCCGCTCCCCGAAGTGGGTCAGCCAGCGGCCCAGCAGCGGCACGTGCGGCGGCGCCGGGTACGGCGTCTCGGGGTCCTGTTCGGCGGTGCGGCGAAAGCGTATCGAGCGGCCGAGCAGCCGCACCAGGTCCAGTCCTGCCCGGCTCGGCACGATCAGCTGCGGGGCGTCCGCGCAGAGCTCGACCTCGACCTTGACCTTCTTGCCGGTCTCCGGGTCGGTCTCGCTGCGCTCGGCGGTCTCGACGTCACCGGCGTACGCGTCGATGTACGGCAGGACCGTCTCGGCGAGCTGCGTCAGGAACAGGAAGCGCAGGTCGCGGTCGCGGGGCTGCGGGACGACCAGCAGGCGCGGCGAGGTGCGCTCGGTGCCGACCAGGGCGCCGAGCGGGGCGCCGGTCTCGCCCGCGGTGGTCAGCGGCACGAGGACCAGCGGCCGCTGGGACAGGTGCCGGTGCCGGACGGTGGCGACGGGCTGCGCGCGACCGGTGCTGGTGGCCTCCAGGCGGGCCAGATGATTGATCAGGCTCACAGGACGGACTCCCGGGACGACGCGATCAGCACGGGGTGCCTCTGGGGGCCTGGGTGTGGGGCAGGCTCGCGGGTGGGCTTCTGCGGCGACGGGGCGCGGGTGGCTGGGGTCAGCATCGGGCGGCTCCGAGGGCCTCGGCGCGCAGGGCGGACGCGCGGCGCAGCGCCGCCACTGTCGGGTCCGCCGGGTCGCCCGTCTCGCCGCGGGCCGCGGCGAGCACCGCGTCCACCGTGGTCAGGCCGCCCAGCTCGGCACGGAGCGTCCGGCCGAGCGCCGTCACCGCGCCCGCCTGCCGGGACCGCTCCCGGCAGTGGAAGGCCAGCTCGCACGCGGCCAGGCACTCCGGCGCGTACGTGGCGGGCACCGCCTCGACCGCGGCGGCCAGCTCGGCGGCGGGCCGGGCCGGGTCGAGGACGGTGCCGGGCGGCAGCGCCGCCGCGATCTCCTCGATGCGGGTCAGCCGCCGCAGCTGGCGCCGGGTCACGGAGAGCTGCTTGCGCACGTCCACGGCGGACGCGGCCGGCAGGTTCGAGAAGTCCTTCGGGCAGACCAGGACGGCCCGGTCGCGGACGACGGCGCCGGTCCCCGGCAGCCGGGCCGCCACCTCCTCCAGGGCGAGCACGTACACCGCGGCCTGGCGCGCCGCCGCGCCCACCTTCGCCGCGTCCGCCGCGCCGTCGATCATCGGGAAGGACTTGATCTCGACGACCGTCCAGCTCCCGTCCGGATGCACCACCACCGCGTCGGGCTCCAGGAACGCCGGGCTGCCCGCCACGTCCAGGGCGAGCATCGGATGGTCCAGGAACGTCCAGCTGCCGGGGGAGTCCACCGCCTCGCGCAGCGCGAGCGCGGTGCGCGCCGTGCGGCCCTCGGGGCCGGCCGCCGACAGGTCGGGGGCGCGGATCAGCTCGGGCGCGGGCTCCGGGGCGGCGGTGTCCACGCGCGCGTGCACCAGCCGCAGCAGCTGGGCGCCGCCGTCGGCCTTCACCCGGGCCTCGAAGACATTGCCGCGCGCCAGGGCGAACTGCGACTGCCCGAACGCCGAGGGCGCACCGAGCGCGTCGGCGAGCCGGGCCTTGTCCACCCCGGCCCCGTCCAGCAGGGCCCGTCTGTCGCATCCCGGGTTCGCCGCGAGCGCCGCCAGGGCGCGGGCGTCCAGGGGGCGCGGCGGATTGTCGGGGCCGCGCACCTCAGCGAGCTGGTGCCGCAGCCCCGTCGCCGCTCTCGTGCGACGTGGCGGCCTTGCGCTGTCGGGGGATTCGCTCACCCGGCGAAGTCTGGCACTCCCCACTGACAATCGGGGAGCGAGTGGCGGAAGGGACGGCGCGGGAACCGGTGGCGAGCACCGCACTCGCCCGGTCCCTGATCCGCGCCGCGAGCCGGGTGACCGGTGCCGTCAGGAGCAGCCCCGCGCCCATCACGGCGGCGCCGGCCAGCGCGTCGAAGAAGTAGTGGTTGGCCGTGCCCATCACGACGAGCGTGGTGATCAGCGGGTAGGCGAGGCCGGCGGCCTTCGCGTACGGGGTGCGGCCGTGGCGCCACAGCATGACACCGCACCACAGCGCCCATCCGACGTGCAGGCTCGGCATCGCCGCGTACTGGTTGGTCATCCCGCCCAGACCCTTGGGCGCGCTGGCCGCGCCGCCCCACCAGCCGTACGAGCTGTACTGCGCCATGGTGTCGACGAAGCCGTGGCCCGCGCTGAGCAGCCGCGGCGGGCAGGTCGGCAGCATCGTGAAGCCGACCAGGCCGATCAGGGTGGACGTCATCAGCCAGGTCCTGGCCGCCCGGTAGATGTGGGCGCGGCGGCGGAAGAGCCAGATCAGGACGGCCGGGGTGACCACGTAGTGCAGCGACGCGTACCAGAAGTCCGCCGGGACCCCGAGCCAGGGCTCACGGGTGAAGAGACGGTTCAGCGGGTGTTCGAGGTTGAGGTGGACCACCTTCTCGGCCCGCAGGATCGCGAGGCCGTGGTCGACGGCGGTGCCCACGTCGCCCCGGGCGAGCAGCCGGCCCGCCGAGTAGGCCCCGTACACCAGGAGGATCAGCGGCAGCTCGGTCCACCAGCGGAGCCTGACATGGGGGGTCGCCTCCGTGCGTGGTGCGTGGTCGGTCTGCGACATGCGGGCCGCTCCCCCTCTGTTTCGTCCGGCGGCCTCCGGCCACATTGCTCACCCTAAGGTGTATGTGGGGTGCTTCGTGGGTGACCCCTGACCCTCGTAGACGCGGAGATCAGTGACCGGGTTGCCCGAGCGGCGTTCGGCAATCCGGTTACGCGATGATGGACGGGGCGATGCTGCCCGTTCGTCCCTCGTTCACCCCGTACGTCCCCCGCCTCGTACGGGTAGTCGTGAAAGGTCCCCGCATGGCACCGCGCATTCTGTTGGCCCGGCACGGACAGACGGAGTGGTCCCTGTCCGGACGGCATACGGGCAGGACGGACATTCCGCTTCTGGAGGAGGGGCGGCGCGGCGCCAAGCTCCTGGGCGAGCGGCTGCACCGTTCTCCCTACGACGGGCTGCCCGGGGCCGAGGTGCGGACGTCGCCGCTGGCGCGGGCGAGCGAGACGTGCGCGCTGGCCGGGTTCGGAGAGCGGGCCACTCCGTGGGACGCGCTGATGGAGATCGACTACGGGGCGTACGAGGGGCTCACGCCGGCGCGGATCCAGGAGCGGCGGCCGGGCTGGTTCATCTGGCGCGACGGGGTTCCCGACGGGGAGACGCTGGCGGAGGTGACGGCGCGGGCCGACGAGGTCGTCGCCCACGCCCGCTCCGCCGACCGCGACCTCCTGGTCTTCGCGCACGGTCACATCCTGCGCTCCATCGGGGCGCGCTGGCTGGGGCTGCCGCTGGACTTCGCGTCCCGTATCCGGCTGCATCCGACGTCGCTGTCGGTGCTGGGGTGGGCGTACGGGGAGACGGCGATCGAGAGCTGGAACGAGACGGGGCACCTGGCGGTGGGCTGAACGGTTCCGCTCCGTTCTGGAGGGTGCCGGTCTCGATCACGGCTCCCGGTTCGGTGGGGGCTGGTCGCGCAGTTCCCCGCGCCCCTGAAGGCATGCGCTGCGCGCAGCCCCCCGGGGAGACGGCGCACGCAGTGCGCATCTCAGGGGCGCGGGAAACTGCGCGAGAAGCCCCACCGGACGGCAGGGGAGTCGTCAGCGGCGCGTGGCCGCGTGGCGTTCGAGGAATGCCGCGACCCCGGGATCCCGCCGGTGCGGCAGCAACACGCGGGCCGTGGTCGCCACCATCCCCTCCACCCGCGACGACCGCACCTCACGGAGCAGGCCGAGCGCACGCGCCCCCGCCGCGGCGGCCTCGTCCGGGCGGCCGGAGCGGGCCAGGTCGTCCGCCAGTTCGGCCGTGTACAGCGCGGTGTTCCGGGTGAAGTGCGGGTCCTGGAGGGCGACCGCCCGCCGCGCCTCGCGGGCCGCGCGCCGCCAGTCGCCCAGCGCCGACCAGCACTGCGCCTCCAGACCCGCCAGCTCGGCCTCGCCGTAGAACGACATCCACTCCGGATCCGTCTCCGCGCCACCGCGCGCGAACAACGCCTGGGCCCGCGCCAGCGCCCGCTCGCAGGCCGGCCGGTCGCCGAGCCCGGCCCAGCCGCCCGCCTCCCGCAGCGCCAGCAGCGAGAGCAGCCGCGGTGAGCCGAGCGGCGCCGCCACCCGGGCCGCCGCCTGCGCCGCCCGGACGGCCTCGCGCGGGCGGCCCACGTCGCGCGCGAGGAACGCCGTGTTGCAGAACGCGTGCGCCTCCAGCGCCTCGTCACCCGCCGTCCGCGCCATCGCCAGCGCCTCCGCGTAGTGCGAGCGCGCGTCGTCGTAGCGGCCCGAGTCGTGCGCCAGCCAGCCGACGGAGATGGCCAGTTCCCCCGCGCCGGCCTGGAGCCGGTCGGCGGTGTCGCGCTGCGCGGTGCCCGAGTCGAGCAGTTCGAAAGCGGTCCGCAGCGGGGCCGCGGCCCGCCGGTAGAGGCCGTCCGCGCCGTGCCGGTCGTCGAGCAGCCGGATGCGCCGGATCGCCTCCTCCACGGCGCGGGCCCCGGCCCGCGCGGGATACCGGTCGAGGGCCGCGTCCGCGGGACCGGCGCCGGGCGGGAGACCGAACGGGGTCAGGGTGGCCACGGCCACGGTGGCCGTCGAGCCGGTCATGCCGGTCATGAATGCGCGACGCCGCACGTCGCTCTCCTCGTGGTGCGTGTGCTCGGTGGCTTCTGGGCTGTCGGGACCGCGGGGCCGCGCGCTCCGGCCGCGTACCGAGGCGCGCGGCGCGAACCCGAGGTCCGTGAGGGACCGGCCGGGGAACATGTGCAGGAACACCCGCTCGTACGCGTAGTTGGGGCAGCGGATCGCGCCGGACTCCACGCGTCCGATGTAGCGCGCGTCGCAGCTGACGCACTCCCCGATCTCGCGGGCGGCGCGCCGCACCGCGGCGGCGAACTCGCCCGGCGAGCGCTGTCCGCGCAGCCGCCGGAAGGCGAGGTTCGGGCGCGGGGACGGCGGCGCCGGGATGTCCGGTGGGTACGGAGACGACGTCATGGGCGGGTCCTCCCGTGCGAACCGTGCCGGACGCCATGACTCCCGTGGTCCGGCGAGGCACGAACGTACCGGCTGTGACGGGACCGACACGCAGCGTTTGGCTACAAATCGGATATCTCGCCCGCGATCTGCCATGAACTGCCATCCTTTGCGGCGGCGTGCCGCCGTAGCCGTTGACGCTCCCGGGCGTTGAACCCCGTGGCGAGACCCCCACGGGCAGCGATGCAGTGTCCGCGAAGAGCGAGGAGGGGCCGACGTGTTGGACGCCTCAGAACCCCTGACGTCACCATCCGCCGCGCCGTCGTCGACGGCCCGGCACCGTCCGGCCGACAGCGGCCCGCAGCCACCCGGCGCCTGCGACCTGGTGACGGTGCCGTCCCGGCAGGGCCTGGAGGCGGTCGACATCCTGCGCCGCGCCAGCGCGGAGCCGGTCGGCCCGGTGCTGCACGACGGCGGCGAGCACCTCGGCTTCCTCGTCCCCCCCGGCACGGCCGACGGCTGGGACGTCCCCGGCAGCGCCTGTACGCACACCCAGGGCCGCGGCCTCTCGCTCGCACCGCCCGTCGAGGGCACCGGCTGGCTCCTGCCGCCGTCCCCCGACGGTGCGGGCGACGCCGACCTGGTCACCGACCCGGCGGTGCTGCGGGCCGCGCTCGACGAGGCCGCCCGGCTGATCGAGGCCGCCGACAACTGCCGCTGAGCCCGCGCGCCGGGCACCGCGGATAATGGCGGGATGGCACGGGCACGCGGGAACCAGGGGCGCAAGGGCGAGCGGGGTGGCCGGGGCGCCCGGGAGCCCGTGGTGCGCGGCGTCGACGGCGGGCTCGCCGAGCTGGTACCCGACCGGGACCGGCCCGCCGGCTGGACGCTGCTCATCGACGGCGCCCCGCAGTCGCACGTCGACCTCGACGACCCGGCCCACCTCTCCTTCGAGTACCAGCGCCGCATCGGCCACGTCCTCGACCTGGCCGCGGACCCGGGCCGCCCGGTCCACGCCGTGCACCTCGGCGGCGGCGCCTGCACGCTGGCGCGCTACCTCGCGGCCACCCGGCCGCGCACCACCCAGCAGGTCGTGGAGCGGGACGGGCCGCTGGTCGACCTCGTACGGACCGCGCTCCCGCTGGACCCCGGGGCCCGCATCCGGGTGCGTACGGCCGATGCCCGGGAGGCGCTCGGCCGGCTCCCCGACGACTGGGCCGACGTCCTCGTGGCGGACGTGTTCAGCGGGGCGCGCACCCCGGCCCACCTCACCACGACGGAGTTCCTCACCGAGGTGCGCCGGGTGCTGCGGCCCGCCGGCACCTACGTCGCCAACCTCGCCGACGGCCCGCCGCTCGCGTACCTGCGCGGCCAGATCGCCACCGCCACGGCCGTCTTCCCCGAACTGGCCCTGGTCGCCGACCCCGCGGTGCTGCGCGGCAAGCGCTTCGGCAACGCGGTGCTGGCCGCCTCCGCGCTGCCCCTGCCGGTGGCCGAGCTGACCCGGCGCGCGGCGAGCGACCCGCATCCGGGGCGGGTGGAGTACGGGCGGGCGCTGGTGGCGTTCGCGGGCGGCGCGGTGCCCGCGACGGACGCCACCGCGAAGGCGTCGCCCGCGCCGCCCGCGTCGGTCTTCCACTGACGAGCCGCGGACGGTCCCGCCGCGGCTCAGACTCAGCACGCGCCTCAGTACGTAGCGATCTCCACGGACGGGCGGTGGTCGTGCCACGTGCAGAACGCCGACACCCGCTGGTTCCCGGAGGTGAACTCGACGCGGATCCACGTCGTCTGCTTCCACACCTGCACCGACCAGCCGGCGCTCGGCGTGGCCGACACCAGCGTCGCCGAAGTCTCGCCCAGGTCGAAGACGGCGCGGCCGCCGGCCGTCGCGTAGCTCTTCACGACCCCGGAGGAGCCGGAAGAGCCGGAGGAGCCGGAAGAGGAAGTGGCGGCCGGCGGTGAGGTGGATGGCCGGGGCGTCGTGGCGGGCGAGGACGTCGGCGACGCCGACGGCTTCGCAGGCGGCCGCGACGGCGTCGCCGGGGGAGTGGGCTCGGGCCGGTGGGTGGAGGAGGCGAGCGGTGACGCCGGGCCGGACGCGTCGGCCTCGGCCACCGGCAGCGCCCGCGGCGGGTCGTACGCCGTGCCGGCCATGACCGTGTGCACGCCCCACCACGACAGGGTCACCGCCGCGCCGGTCGCCAGCAGCCACGCCACCGCGTGCACCACGCCCCGGCGCAGGGGACGCGGCAGTCCGGGCTGGTCCGGGGCCTCGGGCGGGAGCGGCGGTGTCGGTGGCATCGCGGGCCATACTGCACCACGCCACTCCCGCGTGTCCCACGGAGCCCGCCACCACCCGGAAGGGGATCACGCTCGCCCGGATGGCGTACGGTGCCGCCCATGGCAAGTGTGCTCGTGGTCGAGGACGACCAGTTCGTACGCTCGGCCCTCATCCGGCACCTGACCGACGCGGCGCACACCGTCCGCAGCGTCGGCACGGCCCTGGAGGCGCTGCGCGAGGTCGCCCATCTCCGGTTCGACGTCGTCATCCTCGACCTCGGTCTGCCGGACCTGGACGGGGCCGAGGCGCTGAAGATGCTGCGCGGCATCACCGACGTACCCGTGATCATCGCCACCGCCCGCGACGACGAGGCGGAGATCGTCCGGCTGCTGAACGACGGCGCCGACGACTACCTGACCAAGCCGTTCTCGCCCGAACACCTGTCCGCGCGGATGGCCGCCGTGCTCCGCCGGGCCCGCGGCAGTGTGGCCGCCGAGCCGCCGTCCCGGGTCCTGCGGGTCGGCGGGCTCGCCATCGACCCGCTGCGCCGCCAGGCCGAGCTGGACGGCGCGCGGCTCGACCTGACCCGGCGCGAGTTCGACCTGCTGGCCTTCCTCGCCGGACGCCCCGGCGTCGTCGTGGCCCGCAAGGAACTCCTCGCCGAGGTGTGGCAGCAGAGCTACGGCGACGACCAGACCATCGACGTCCATCTGTCCTGGCTGCGGCGGAAGCTCGGCGAGACGGCCGCGCGCCCCCGCTATCTGCACACCCTGCGCGGCGTCGGCGTGAAGCTGGAGCCGCCGCGCCCGGAGCCCGCGCCGTGAGGTGGGCGCTGGTCCGGGTCTGCCTGGCGGTGACGACCATGGTGGTGGTGGCGTTCGCCGTGCCGCTCGGGCTCGTCATCAAGGAGATGGCCCGGGACCGCGCGTTCTCGAACGCCGAGCGGACCGCCGCCGCCATCGGGCCCACCCTCTCCATCACCACGGACCGCGACGAACTCGCCCGCGCGCTCGCCACCGCGCAGACCGGCGCCGAGGACCGGATCTCGGTGTACGTCCCGGCCGCGGGCCAGAACCCCGAGATACGCCTCGGCCGCCGGCGGGTGCCCGCGGACAAGCTGGACATCAACCGGGCCAGGGCCGACGAGGTGCCCGGCGGCTCCGTATGGCTCCAGCCGATAGCGGTGAGCACCGGCAAGATCGCCGTCGTCGAGGTCTACGTCCCCGAGGCCGAGGTCGGCAACGGTGTGACGACCGCGTGGCTCGTGCTCGCGGGCGTCGGCATCGCGCTCGTCATCGGCTCGGTGGCCGTCGCCGACCGGCTCGGGGTGCGGATGGTGCAGCCCGCGCAGCGGCTCGTCAGCGCGGCGCACGAGCTGGGCGAGGGCCGGCTCGGCGCCCGCGTCCCGGAGGACGGACCCACCGAACTGCGGCTGGCCGCCGTCGCGTTCAACTCCATGGCCGACCAGGTCGTCCAGCTCCTCGCCAACGAACGGGAGCTGGCGGCCGACCTCTCGCACCGGCTGCGCACCCCGCTGACCGTGCTGCGGCTGAACGCAGCCTCGCTGGGCACCGGCGCCGCCGCCGAGCAGACCCGGGCCGCCGTCGAGCAGCTGGAGCGCGAGGTCGACACCATCATCCGCACGGCGCGCGACGCCAAGCCGCGGACCGCCGCGGCCGGGCCCGGCGCGGGCTGCGACGCCGCCGAGGTGATCCGGGAGCGGATGGACTTCTGGTCGGCGCTCGCCGAGGACGAGGGCCGCAAGGTGCGCGTCGCCGGGATCGACCGGCCCGTGCGGCTGCCGGTCGCCCGGGGCGAGCTGGTCGCCGCCCTCGACGCGCTGCTCGGCAACGTCTTCCGGCACACCCCCGAGGGCACCGCCTTCGCGGTCGACGTGCACAGCGGTGAGGACGCCGTGATCGTGCTGGTCTCCGACGCCGGGCCCGGCATCCTCGACCCGGAGGCGGCGATGGCCCGCGGCCGGGGTTCGGGCAGCGACGGTTCGACCGGGCTCGGCCTCGACATCGTGCGCCGCCTCGCCGAGTCCACCGGCGGCGACGTGCGCATCGGCTCTTCCGTGCTCGGTGGCACCGAGGTGCGGATCTGGGTGCAGCTCGGCGGACGCGGACCGCTGCCCGGGCGCCGCGGCCCCGGCCACCGGGGCCGGGGCCGGGAACGCAAGGGACTGGTCCCGACCTTTAATCGCTCCCGATCCCTCCCTTAAGCCAACCCTAAGATCCTCAAGCCCCTTCCCGGTTGCCCGAATTGACGGTTTCCGGCTCGCTAGCGTGCTGCTCACCCCCTCACCCCCGTACAGCTAAGGCAGGCACGTAGATGAGCAGCACGCACCGGCGCAGGGTCAGCGGCAGGAACAAGGCGATAGGCGGGATCGTCGCGGCGGCCGTCGTGGGTGGCGGCGGTTTCCTGTTCGCGTCCAGCGCGTCGGCGGCCTCGGTCGGCGCCGCGTACACCAGGACCAGCAGCTGGTCCGGCGGCTACACCGGGCAGTACGTCATCACGAACGACACGGACAAGGCGCGGTCCGGCTGGACGCTGGAGTTCGACCTGCCCGCGGGCACGAAACTCAGCTCGCTGTGGAACGCCGAGTCGACGGTGAGCGGCTCGCACGTCACCGTCAAGGCGGCCTCCTGGGACAAGGAGGGCATCGCCGCCGGCAAGTCCGTCACCGTCGGCTTCGTCGTCTCCGGCGCCGCCGACCCGACCGGCTGTCTCATCGACGACGCCAAGTGCTCCGTCGACGACGACGCGACCCCGGAGCCGAGCGGCCGCCCGACCGAGACGGCGACCCCCGCCCCCACCGCGTCGGCCTCCACCCCCGCCGAGCCGGGCGGGACGGCGACGGCGAGCCCCTCGCCGTCCTCCTCGTCCGGGACGGGCACCGGCACCACGGCGGCCGCCGGATTCGCCCCGTACGTCGACACCTCGCTCTACCCGAAGTTCGACCTGGTCGCCGGCGCCAAGGCCACCGGCGTCAAGGAGTACAACCTCGCCTTCATCACCTCCGGCGGCGACTGCGCCCCGAAGTGGGGCGGCGTGAGCGACCTCGGCAGCGACCAGGTCGCCGCGCAGATCGGCGACCTGCGGGCCGCCGACGGTGACGTCCGGGTCTCCTTCGGCGGCGCCTCCGGTACCGAACTCGCCCTGGCCTGCTCCTCGGCGGGCGACCTCGCGGCGGCGTACCAGAAGGTCATCGACGCGTACAAGCTCACCAAGGTCGACTTCGACATCGAGGGCGGCGCCCTGCCGGACACGGCCGCCAACACCGAGCGCGCCCAGGCCATCGCGACGCTCCAGAAGAAGAACCCCGGCCTGGACGTCTCCTTCACGCTCCCGGTGATGCCCGAGGGCCTGACCTCGGACGGCGTGAACTTCCTGAAGAACGCCAAGGCCAACGGCGTGGCGACCGACCTCGTCAACATCATGGCGATGGACTACGGCGCTTCGTACAGCGGCGACATGGGCAGCTACGCCGAGCAGGCCGCCACCGCGACGCAGGCGCAGCTCAAGACCGCGCTCGGCCTCTCCGACGCGGCCGCCTGGAAGGCCGTCGCGATCACCCCGATGATCGGCGTCAACGACGTCTCGACCGAGGTGTTCAAGGTCGACGACGCCACACAGCTGGTCTCCTTCGCCAAGGCCAAGGGGCTCGGCGGCCTGTCGATGTGGTCCGCGACCCGCGACCGGCAGTGCCCGGGCGGCGCCGCGAACTCGGCGCAGCCGACGTGCAGTTCGGTCGAGCAGAGCGCGAACGCGTTCCAGAAGGCGTTCGCCGCCTTCAAGTAGGCGTAACCATCAGCCATTTCGAGCAACGGGGGTCGCGGCCCCGGCCGGCGCTCCGCAGGAGTCCCCCACCCGGCCGGGGCCGCGCCATGCCCGCCGTCAGCCCCGCGCGTCCCGCCACTCCTGCGCGTAGTCGTCGAAGATGGCCCGCAGGTGGTGGCCGATCTTCAGGTAGTCCAGGTCGTCGAGGTTGGCGAGCGAGACCCGCACGGACCACTGCGGGCCCTCGAAGCCGCCGCCGTTCAGCAGGACCACGCCGGTCTGGCGGGCGAGGCGGAACAGCGGGTCGACCGGCTCGTAGGTGGCGTCCAGGTAGGCCGCGAACTCCTCGCCGTGCTCCAGCTGGGCCTGCGCCATCAGGTCCAGCTCGATGTAGTACCCGGCGCGGTGCGGGTCCTCGGCGATCTTCATCTTCGCGCCCTCCAGGAGCAGTTCGAGGCGCTGCTGGACGATGCGGCGGATGCGCAGCTTGTAAGCCTGGCCCTCCTCCAGCATGTCGAAGAGCGAGAACAGGCCGAGCATCACCTGCTGGGGAAGCGAGAGGCCCGCCGTGTGGTTGAGCGCCACCTGCCGGGAGTCGGCGACGAGCCGGTCGATGAACCTGAGCTTCTCGGGTTCCAGGGTGAGCGTCCCGTACCGCTTGTTCAGCCGCTCCTTCTGCTCCGCCGGGAGCGCGGCGAGCATCTCGTCGATCACGTTGTCGTCGGCGAGGCCGATGACCCCGAGCCGCCACCCGGTGCAGCCGTAGTGCTTGGAGTACGAGTACACGAGCAGCGTGTTGCGCGGCAGGTCGGCGGCGATCGAGCGGAAGCCCTCCACGAACGTGCCGTACACGTCGTCGGTGACGATCAGCAGGTTCGGGTTGTCCGTCGCGACGATGTCCTTGATCTGGTTCGCGACGCGCTGCGACAGGGCGAGCGAGGGCGGGTTGGAGGGGTTGACCAGGCAGACCAGCTTGATGGCCGGGTCCGCCAGCTTGGCGACCTCCTCCTGCGGATAGCGCCACTCGCGCACGCCTGCCTCGGCGAACATGCTGGCCTGTACGTACGTGACGTCGAACTCGTAGGTGTCCAGCTCGGGGATCTCGACGTACGGCGTGAAGACCGGGACCATCAGCGCGATCCTGTCGCCCTTGTGCAGGATGCCGTTCTTCATGAGCGAGTCGAAGATGTAGCACATGGCGGCGGTGCCGCCCTCGGTCGCGAAGTACGAGACGTCGCCGGCCGGCGGCTTCTTCGCGAACATCTCGTCGGCGATGTAGCCGCGCACGATCTCCTGCGTGTGGTGCAGGATCCGGTCCGGCACCGGGTAGTTGTCGCCGACCGAGCTGTCGGTCAGCTCGTGCACGAAGGCGTCCTTGTCGAACCCGAAGCGCTGGATGCCCAGTTGCACGCACTGGGCGAGCAGCTCGATGCCGGGCAGGTCCGGGTGGCGGCGCACGAACGTGTCGAAGCGTTCGTAGGAGCCCGGCTCCTCGGGCATGCCGCCGAGGTTGTCGGCCGTCCACACGCGGCGCGACTCCTCCAGCGCGAAGTAGCCGAGCGCGTAGAACGCCTCCCGGGGGCCCGTCGCGATCCAGTTCGGGTTGCCGCGGCCCGCGTTGAGCATCTGGACGCTCGACTTGTCCTTCTGCCCGGGCTGGTCGCCCTGGGCCTCCTGGGCCAGCTCGATGAAGACGTTCTTCAGCTCGAAGGGGGAGAGGCGGGCGTACCGCTGGATCTGCTCGCGGGTCAGGTTCGTCTTCGGCATGAGGTCTCTGCTTCCTTGCGGTGCTCAGTGGGGGAGGACTTCTTGAGGCCGCGGAAGAACTGCGGGCCCACCTTGTAGCCGAGGGCGAACAGGAACATCGTGAAGAACAGGTTCTTCACGGTCCCGTCGACCGCGACCTTGATCACGTGCGGGCCGCCTCTCAGGAACCGAGGACGCCGACGAGCACGGGGCCGGTCAGCGGGAGCAGGAAGTTCGAGAGGGCGTAGGTGATCGTGTAGCCCAGCATCGGCACCGAGGACTGGGCCACCTGGGTGACGGCGGTGATCGCCGGGGTCGAGCACTGCTGGCCCGCGATGGCGCCGATCAGCAGCGGCGGCTCGATCTTCAGCAGCTTGCGGCCGACGAGGAGCGAGAGCGAGGCGGGGATCAGCACCATCGCGATCCCGGCGAACGGCAGCAGCGCCCCGTACTCCTTCAGCAGCGGCCACGCCTGCGGCCCCGACACCAGGCCGGTGCAGGCGATGAAGACCGCCAGGCCCATGTCCTTGAGGGTGGCGGCGGCCTGCGGCGGGAACGCGCCGAAGGTCTGGCTGCGCGAGCGGAACCAGCCGAAGAGGAGCCCGGAGATGAGGCAGCCGCCGCCGGTGCCGAGCGACATCGGGATGCTGCCGAACTTCACCACGACCTGCCCGAGCAGCGAACCGGCGGCGATGCCGAGGCCGAGGTAGATGAAGTCGGTGGCGTCGTTCTTGACGACCGAGCCGAGCTTCCCGACGAGTTTGGCCAGGCCCGAGCGGGCGCCGACCAGGGTGAGGACGTCGCCGCGGTGCACGACGGTGTCCCCGTTGGCGGGCAGGTCCGTGTCGGTGCGGGTGACGTCGGTGATGTAGACGCCGTCCGTGAGGAACTCGGGGTTCTCCCGCTGGATCTGGTCGATCGTCTTGCCGTCGTTGGCCTTGCGGGTGATCGACACCTGGCTGGTGGCGAGCGGCGAGTCGAGCCCGGGCACCCCCGGTGTCTCGGGGCCGATGAGCCGCCCCGCCTCGATGGTCCGCGCGCGCCGGCCGACCACCAGGACCAGGTCGGAGAGGGTCAGCTCCAGCTCGGGCGCGGGGGTGAGGATCTTGCTGCCGCGTTTGACGCTCTCCACGGTGACCCGGTCGCCGAGGTGCGACTCCAGGTCGCCGACGGTGCGGCCGTCGGCCGTCGTCACCAGGTAGGTGCGCCCGACCATGTCCGGCAGCGCGGGCCGCTCGTCGGGCTCCAGGCTGCCGCCGCTGCGCGTGCGCTCCCACAGGTCACGGGCGGCGTCGCGGAGGTTGACGCGCATCATCATCGGCATGATCTGGCTGGTGTAGAGCACGATGGTGATCAGGCCGAAGAGGTAGCAGACGGTGTACGCGGTGGCGACGTTGCCCTGGTACTCGGTGATCTGCTGGGCGCTGAGCCCGGAGAGCTTGCCGATGGACTCGGTGGCGGTGCCGACGACGGCGGACTCGGTGGCCGCGCCGGCCAGGATGCCGGAGGCCGTGCCGACGTCGAGGTCGAACCATTTGGCGAGGCCGAACGCGATGCCGAGGACGGCGGCCAGCTCGATGGCGCACAGCACGAAGAAGCGCAGGCTCTTCTTGGTGAGGTTGCGGAAGAACTGCGGCCCCGCCATGTAGCCGAGCGCGAAGATGAACAGGGCGAAGAACACCGTCTTCACGTCGCCGGAGACCTGGGCCTTGGTCCAGGCGCCCAGGAGCAGCGAGACGATCAGTGTTCCGCAGATGCCGCCCAGCGTCAGTGGCCCCACGCGCAGCTTCCCGAGCAGGTAGCCGAGCGCGAGGCTCACGAACAGGACGAGTTCCGGATGGTCCTTGAGCACGCCCATGGCGGCTCAGTGGAGTTCGGTGCAGGCGATAGCTGACATATGCGTAAATTAAGGGCCGGTACGGAGTCTTGCCACGCGGCGTACCGGCCCCCGGCGGCTACGCGTCGGCGGGCAGCCCGCCGGCCCGGGCGACCTGGGCGTACCAGGCGGCGCTCGACTTCGGGATGCGGGTCTGCGTCGCGTAGTCGACGTAGACGGCGCCGAACCGCTTGCCGTACCCGTACGCCCATTCGAAGTTGTCCAGCAGCGACCAGAGGAAGTAGCCGCGCACGTCGGCGCCCTGGGCGATCGCCTCGTGGACGGCGGCGAGGTGCGCGTGGAGGTAGCGGATGCGGTCGGGGTCGTGGACGCGGCCCTCGGCGTCGACGGCGTCGTCGTAGGCGGCGCCGTTCTCCGTCACGTAGAGCGGAACCCCGGGGGCCTGAGCGGTGTAATCAAGGAGAAGGTCGGTGAGACCGGTCGGGTCCACCGGCCAGTTCATCGCGGTGACTTCACCGGGCGCGTGGTGGAAGACGACGTCGTCGGCGGCGGGCCAGGGGGAGTGGTCGCTGGCGCCGTGGCCGTCGAGGCGGGGGCCGTCGGTGGCGCCGCGCGGGCCGGAGACGACAGCGGGGGTGTAGTAGTTCATGCCGAGGAAGTCGAGGGGCTGATGAATGGCGTCGGTGTCGCCGTCCCGCACGAAGGACCAGTCCGTCACGCGCGCGGTGTCGGCGATCAGGTCCTCGGGGTAGGCGCCCTGGAGCAGGGGGCCGGTGAAGACACGGTTGGCGAGCGCGTCGATGCGGCGCCTGGCGTCCAGGTCGGCCGGGGCGTCGGTGAGGGCGCGCACCACGCTCGGGTTGAGGCTGATGCCGATGTTCGCCCGCGCCGGGAGCGCCGCGCGCAGCGCCGTCGTGGCGAGCCCGTGGCCGAGGTTGAGGTGGTGGGCGGCGCGCAGCGCGGCGGCGGGGTCGGTGCGGCCCGGGGCGTGCACCCCCGAGCCGTAGCCGAGGAAGGCGCTGCACCAGGGCTCGTTGAGGGTCACCCAGCTCTCGACGCGGTCGCCGAGCGCCTCGCCGACGATCCCGGCGTACTCCGCGAAGCGGTAGGCGGTCTCGCGCTCGGGCCAGCCGCCGGCGCTCTCCAGCTCCTGCGGCAGGTCCCAGTGGTAGAGGGTCACCATGGGCGTGATCCCGTGGGCGAGCAGCTCGTCGACGAGCCCGCGGTAGAAGTCGAGCCCGCGCTGCACGGCGGGGCCCCGGCCGGTGGGCTGCACCCGCGGCCAGGCCACGGAGAAGCGGTAGGCGCTCAGACCGAGGTCCGCCATGAGGCGCACGTCGTCGCGCCACCGGTGGTAGTGGTCCACGGCGATGTCGCCGGTGTCCCCGTTGGCCACCTTGCCCGGCGTGTGGCTGAAGGTGTCCCAGATGGAGGGCGTCCGCCCGTCCTCCCGCACGGCGCCCTCGATCTGGTACGCGGCGGTGGCCGAGCCCCAGAGAAACCCTTCGGGGAACCGGGTGGTCTCCGACGGGGCGAGGGTGGGGGCGGTGGTGGTGGCTGTGGTGGCGGTGGTGCCGGTGTGGTCAGTGGTGGTCATAGGAGCGCTCCCATGGGTTGTGGAGTGAGGAATCGGGGACCGGCTGACGGCTCGGGGCGGGGCGGCGGTCCCCCGGGTGCGGCTCTCGCCGTGGCTGGCCGCGCAGTTCCCCGCGCCCCTGCGCGGCGCACTGCGTGCGCCCTCATGGGGCTGCGGCGAAGCCGCATGCTCCAGGGGCGCGGGGAACTGCGCGAGAAGCCCCACCGGGGGCGCGGCGGCGACGAGGCCGGAGAACCCCCGACGGGATTCCGCGCACCGCCCCCAGGGGGAGCCGGGTCACCCCTTGACGGCCCCTTGCATGATGCCGCCGACGATCTGCTTCCCGAACAGCAGGAAGGCGATGAGCAGCGGCAGCGTACCGAGCAGCGCGCCCGCCATGATCACCGAATCGTCGGGGATGTAGCCGGTGCCCAGCGCGTTCAGGGCGACCTGGACCGTCGGGTTCTCCTGGTTCAGGGCGATGATCGGCCACAGGAAGTCGTTCCAGGCCATGACGAACGTCAGCAGTCCGAGCACGGCCATGGCGGGCCGCGCCGCCGGGAAGACGACGTGCCAGACCACCCGCAGACTGCTCGCGCCGTCCACGCGCGCCGCCTCGATCAGCTCGGTCGGCAGCGCCTGCACCAGGTACTGCCGCATGAAGAACGTGCCGAAGGCGCTGACCAGCGTCGGCAGGATGACGGTCTGCAGCTGGTTGGCCCAGCCCAGGTCCGACATCCACAGGTACAGCGGGACGACGGCCAGCTGCGGCGGGACCATCATGGTGCCGATGGTCATCATCAGCAGCACGTTGGAGAACCGGAACTTCAGCTTGGCGAAGGCGAATCCGGCCAGCGTGGAGAAGAGTACGGTGCCGACGGTGATGCAGGACGCCACGAGGATGGTGTTCCACATCGCGGTGCCCATGCCGGCCTGGTTCCAGGCCGTCTCCAGGTTCTTGAAGAGGTTGCCGCCGAACCAGAAGGGCGGTGGCGTCTGCGCCAGCCGGGCGTTGGTGCGCGAGGCGGCGACCGTCGTCCACAGCAAAGGCGCGAGCGAGACGACGGCGAACAGGATCAGGAGGACATAGGTGACGGGCCCCGCGTGCAGCTGCTTGCCCGCGCCCATGATCCGCCGGCGCCGGACCGGCCCGGCGTCGGGGCCGCCCTGCACCGCCTGGGCCGGTGGCGTCACATCACTGATGGTGGTCATTGGGTCTTCCTCAGCCGTCGGGTGACCAGCAGGTTGATCGCGGCGATGACCAACAGGATCAGGAACATCGACCAGGCGATCGCGGACGCCTTGCCGAGGTTGCCGACGATCCAGCCCTGGTCGTACATGTACAGGCCGAGCGTCTGGTACTGGTGCTCGGACCCGCCCTTGGTGCCGCTGACCCCGCCGAACAGCAGCGGCTCACCGAAGAGCTGCGTGGCACCGATCGTGGAGACGACCACGGTGAACAGGATGGTCGGCCGCAGCATGGGGATGGTCACGTGCCGGAACTGGTTCCAGCGGTTCGCGCCGTCCAGGGCCGCCGACTCGTAGAGGTCCGCCGGGATGGCCTGCATGGCGGCGAGGTAGATCAGCGCGTTGTACCCGGTCCACCGCCAGATGACGATGGAGGAGACCGCGAACTGCGAACCCCAGTCGGACTCCCGCCAGTTGACGGGGTCGATGCCGATCAGGTCGAGCGCCCAGTTGATCATGCCGTTCTCGGGCGAGAAGAGCAGGACGAAGACGAGCGTCGCCGCCGCCACCGAGGTCGCGTACGGGGTCAGCATGATCACGCGCCACACGGTGGAGCCGCGCAGCCGGTAGTTGAGCATGTGCGCGAGCCAGATCGCCACGACCAGCTGCGGCACCGTCGACAGGACACCGATGCTGAAGGTGTTCCGCAGGGCGTTCCAGAAGAAGTCCGACGTGAAGAGGTTGGTGTAGTTGTCGAGCCCCGCCCAGGTCTGGTGATCCAGGGACGACAGCTGCACGTGGTGCAGCGAGTACCAGGCGGTGTAGAGCAGCGGCACCAGCGAGAAGGCGCCGAAGATGACGAAGAAGGGGGAGATGAACGCGTACGGCGACGCCTTCATGTCCCAGCGGTACAGCCGGCTGCGCCAGGAGGAGGGACCCGGCGAGGCGGAGCCCGGCGTACCACGGCCGTGAGCGCCCCGGGCCGTGCCCGGCTCCTTCGAGCCGGGCACGGCGTCGGCGCTCGACGCGGTCTGCGCGAGAGCCTGTTCGGAGCTGGTCACTGGCCGAGCACGTCCTTGACTTCCTTGGTGGCCGCCTCCCAGCCCTGGGCCGGGGACTTGCCCTTCTGCTCGACCTGGAGGATGCCGGTGTCGGTGATCGCGGTGAGGATCGGCTGGTCCTTGGCACCGTGGTACGCCGTCGGAATGGTCTTGGCGGCGTCAGTGAAGATCTGCGTCATCGGCGCGTTCGAGAAGTAGGCGGTGGTCTCGGGCGACATCTTCAGGTCGCCGTAGGCGTCACTGCGCGAGGGGAAGCTCGCCTGCTTGGCGAAGACCTTGTCCTGCTGTGCCGGGTCGGTCAGCCACTTGGCCAGCGCGATGG
Organism: Streptomyces sp. NPDC006552; assembly: GCF_040611655.1. Taxonomy (NCBI): domain Bacteria; kingdom Bacillati; phylum Actinomycetota; class Actinomycetes; order Kitasatosporales; family Streptomycetaceae; genus Streptomyces; species Streptomyces sp. NPDC006552. The sequence goes on along the minus strand of NZ_JBEXOS010000042.1, from coordinate 34,368 downwards.
CCTCCTTCTGGTGCTTGCTCGCCTTCGGCACCCCGATGAACGAGCCGCCCCAGTTGCCGGCGACGGGAGCGGGCGCCACGTCCCACTTGCCCTTGCCGGCCTCACCGGACTTCTCCTGGATGTAGCCGATCATCCACGGCGGGCAGGCCACGGTGGCGAAGGTGCCGTTCGCGTACCCCTGGTCCCACGGCTTGTCGAACTGCTTCAGCTTCGCCGACATGTCCGAGGTCGCCGCCTGCATGGCGTCGTTCCAGGCGCGCTTGACGCCGTCCGACTTGTCCCAGACGACGTTGCCGTCCTTGTCGTAGTACTGCGTGGTCTCGCTGCTGATCGCCGAGTTGTAGACGGAGGCCGCGGAGTCCACGAACTTGGTGCCCTTCGGCGCCTTCTTCATGTACTGCTTGCCGAGGTCGACGTACTTGCTCCAGTCGCCCTTCCACAGCTTGGCCAGCTCATTGCGGTCGGTGGGCAGACCGGCCTTCTCGAAGAGGTCCTTGCGGTAGCACAGGGCCATCGGGCCGATGTCCGTGCCGAGGGCGATGGTCTTGCCGTCCTTGGTGGTGGCCTGGGCGTTCTTGAAGTCCAGCCACTTGGACTTGTCGACTTCCTTGCCGATGTCGATGAACTTGTCGGCCTGGGTCTGCACGGCCTCGGTGATGTTGCCGATCTCGATGGCCTGGATGTCGTCGGTACCGGAACCGGCCTGCAGACGGGTGAGCGTCTTGGGCCAGTACACGTCGGTACGGGTGGTGACGTTCTCCTTGATCGTGATGTCCGGGTGCAGCTTCATGTACTCGTCGTAGAGTCCGGCCTGCTTGTAACCGAAGGTGCCGAAGGTGCCGACCGTCAGGGTGGTGCCGCCCTTGCCGCCGGCCCCCCCGCCCGAGGCGTCGTCGGAACTGTCGCCGTCGCTCGCGCATCCGGCAAGCAGCCCTGTGGCCAAGGCGGCGACGACCGCGAAGGTCATCGCGCGTCGGGACGTACGGGCAGTGCGCATTGCGTCCTCCAAGTGCTCTGTTGCTCTGACGTGCCGATCCCGGCCAACGGCCTCGCGGGCCCCGTTCGTACTCTGGCGGCTCGGGCAGGAAACGTGCGGCTTCTGTATGCGTCCACTACGGTGGGAGCGCTCCCATGTGTGATGTGTTGAAGGGTCGTCGCTCGGCCCGGGGGTGTCAAGAGAGTCGGCGGCGACAACTTGCCGCGGTTATCGGGCTGTTAGATTCCGCGGAGGACTTGGGAAGGTAGGAGTCATGGCGGCTCGCGGCACTCACGGCAGGCGTCCCACCCTCGAGGAGGTCGCGGCCCGGGCAGGCGTGGGCCGGGGCACCGTCTCCCGGGTGATCAACGGATCGCCGCGGGTCAGCGACCGCACCCGCGCCGCGGTCGAGGAGGCGGTCGCCGAACTCGGCTACGTGCCGAACACCGCGGCCCGCGCCCTCGCCGCCAACCGCACGGACTCCATCGCCGTCGTCGTCCCCGAGGCCGAGTCCCGGTTCTTCTCGGAGCCGTACTTCTCCGGCATGGTCGGCGGCGTCGGCGTCGCCCTCGCCGAGTCCAACCTCCAGCTGCTGCTCACCTTCGCCCGCGGCGAGCGCGAGCAGGACCGGCTGGCCGCGTACCTGGCCGCGCACCGCGTCGACGGCGTGCTGCTCGTCTCCGTGCACGCCGACGACCCGCTCGCCGACCGGCTGCTCCAGATGGACATCCCGACGGTGATCAGCGGCCCGCGCTCGGCCGACGAGCCGCTGCCCTCGGTCGACACCGACAACTACGCGGGCGCGCGCTCCGCCGTCGGCCACCTGACCTCACGCGGGCGCCGCTCCGTCGCCGTCATCACCGGCCCGCTCGACGTGTACGGCGCGCAGCGGCGCCTCGCCGGGTACGAGAGCCAGCTGACCTCGGACGGCATCGCGTACGACGAGAAGCTGGTGGCGTACGGCGACTTCACCGAGGAGGGCGGCCGGCGCTGCATGGCCGAGCTGCTGGAGCGCAGCCCCGGGCTCGACGCGGTCTTCGCCTGCTCCGACCTGATGGCGTCCGGCGCCCGCCAGGTACTGCGCGAAGCCGGCCGCCGCATCCCCGACGACGTCGCCCTGGTCGGCTTCGACGACTCGGTGATCGCCCGCCACATGGAGCCGGGCCTGACGAGCGTGCGCCAGCCGACCCGGGACATGGGCCGCGCGATGACGCAGCTGCTGCTCGATGAGATCGCGTTGGCGGCGGACGGGAAGCGGTCTTCTGTGCGGCGGGGGGCGGAGCGGCATGTGGTGTTGCCGACGGAGTTGGTGGTGCGGGGGTCTTCTTGAGGGGTGGGGTTGCTTTGGGGGCTCCGGGGGTGTCGGGGTGAGCGAGGGTGGCCGCGCCGGGGGCTGCCCGGCGCCGGGGCACCCCGCTTCTGGTCAGCCGGCCTTCATGACTTGCAGAAGCCGCTCGCCTGCAGCGACTCGTTGATCTGCGCACCCTGTGCCTTCGTCGTCGTCACGTCCTTGTACGTGAAGCGCTGCGAGGCGGTGTGATCGAGCTTCTGTGCGCCGCCGTTGATGGCGGAACACTGGTTGCGGGCGGCGTCGACCGCCTTGTCCTCGTACTTGATGATGTCCGGGTTGGCCGCGGCGAGGATCTTCAGCAGCGCCTGGCGCTGCTGGCCGGTGGGCTCGGGCGGGATGCCCGCGGACTTCTCCGCGTCCGCCAGGTCGGGGCTGGGCGCGGCGGTCTTCGTGGAGGTCTTCGGGGCGGTCGGCTTGGCTTCGGCGTCGACTGTGTTGTCGCTGGTGCAGGCGGTGAGTGCGAGGGCCGCGGCGGCGAGGGTGCCGACGGCGATCAGGCGGCGGTGCATGGTCCCCCCAGGGATCTTGAGCTGGAAGGGCCATCATCTGTGCTGAGCGGGACGGGTGGGGACCCCTGTGATCGAGACGTGACACTCGGTCGATCTCCGGTACGGATCTCATCGGGAGCGGCGGCGACGGCGCGGCGTGCGCAGGGCTCGGGCGCGGGGAGGGCACCGTCTGTGCAGGTGGATCGGGGTGCGTCGATGATCCGCGAGGGGGCCAGTCCCGCGCCCGGCACAGCGGCGCAGGCCGCGACGGGCTTGATCCCCTCCTCGACGATCCGGCCGGCCAGACTCGCGGACATGGCCGGGTTGCCGTCCAGCACCGTCTTGCGGCAGCTCTCGAACGTAGCGTCGTCCACCAGCATGCGCGCCATGGGCGGGGCTACCGGGACGGGGCCGGGGTCCGGCGGGCCGGGCATCGGCTGGGGCTCGATCGGTGTGCTCACAGGTGCTCTCCCTCGTGCCTGGTGATGTGCGGATGAAGCAGACGTGCGGCACGGGCACGAACTCGGCCGTCATAGCCTCCGCCCTTCATTCCACGCGCGCCGCATCTCCGCGGACTCCGAGCAGTAGCTCCCGCCCTCCACGCACCCCGCGCATGCGGCGACATGGTTTATCAGCTGGTGGTACGCCGTCAGCACCGCGCACTTCGGGCACGCCCGCGGGAAGATGCGCCTGCCGGACTCGTCATCCCGCTCGCCGAGGTCGACGCTGGCTCGCCCTAATAGGTGCGCACCGCACCATGTGCAGTCCCGGCCACACAGCTCGGCCTCGGACAGGTCGCTGCTCGGCGGCAGAAGGACGGGCACCACGTCCGGGGTGACGGCTCTCGGAACGGTCATCAGAAGGCCTCCGCGGGAAGTCGGCCGGGGGCGGGACCGACCGCCGCGGCGAGATATGCGGGTTCGGTGAGGTGCCCCGTGCCGTCCGGCGGGACGGGCCAGAAGCGTCCTGCTGCTGGCCGGTCGGCAGGCGGCGACGGGCTGCACGGTCACAGTCGGGATGTCGCGGAGGTCGTCCGCGGCGGTGAGCGGGACGAGCCACCCTGCGATGTCGAGCCCAGGGTCGACGACTAGCGGGCCGCGGCGGTGACGCGGCAACCTCGCGAACGCCTGGAACGCGAGGTTGAGCTGGATCTCGACCGCGAACCACAGGGTGGTGTGGATCGGAGCGAGATCGTCCGTTGCCCACACGGTGTGAGCGACTTCCGGCTGGCGCGCGCAGTTCGCGAGCCACGTGGTACCGGGGTGGTGTGGCGTCGATACGGCCATGACCAGGACCGTAGAGACTCCCGGTGCTTCGACGCTCACCGATTGCGCCGGATTGCGCCAATGGTCACGGCGGTTGCAGACCGTTGCTCATCCCAGATCGATACTCGCCCGAGCGCGGTGGATCAGCCTGTGCGCCTGGTGGTTGAAGACCGCGGACTCGCGAATCAACTGCCACATCTTTCGGTAGAACGCCAAATCCTTGCCGGAGTCGAGCCACACCTCGGCATTCCAGGTGTCAGCGACAACAAGACGATCATCGATGATCCAGAACCCGTGCTTCGGCGAAAATGGCGTGCGGGCCCCGAACGGGACCACGCCGAGCGTGACAGTGTCGAGGCCGATCAACGCGCCGAGCCTGTCCAGTTGTGCGGCCATGTCCTCGCCCGAGCAGCGCACCACGTACAGGGCGCCCTCCCACATCAGGGCGTGAAAGTGGCGGCCCGGCTCGTACAGGGCCTCCTGGCGTCTCATGCGGGCCCGCACTCCGGCCTCGATGTCACGCGCGGTGCCAAGTCGTATCGACACATCGGTCAGGACACCGCGGGCGTACGGAGCGGTCTGGAAGATGCCCGGGATGATGCCGGACTCGAAGATATGGATGGTCTCGGCGTGCGCCTCCTGGAAAGCGTGACCTTCCTGCACGGCACGGTGGCCGCCGGAGAGTTCACGCCTCCAACTGCGATAGGTCGATTCGAGCCCACGAAGGCGCCCCCGCAATTCGGCTGCATCGCCCGGGCTTTCGGCTGCACGGGCCCACGCCTCGAGGTCTTCGGGCGTCGCGGTCTGCTTGCCGTTCTCAAGTCGGCTCACCTTGGAACGCTGCCAGCCGATCCGTTCCGCAAACTCCTTGCCGTTCAGGCCGGCCTCGGTGCGCAGTTCGCGCAGCCGCACACCGAGGGCCTCGCGGGCCAGCTGGAAGTCCGTGGTCACACAGTCGACGCTACCTGTGCCACGAAGTCCTCGCGACGGACCGCGTGGTGCCAGGCCGCGTCGCGGATCTGGCAGAACTGCACGAGTCGTGCCGGATCCTCTACGAGCTCGGCGCCGAGGTACGAATCAGCGTCGTCGAAGTGCAGGACCAGAGCGCAGCGTGCATCGAACAGCCAGAAGTCCAGGGCGGGCAGCCCCAGATCCTCGGCGTCCACTCGCCACATGTTGCGGATGTCCTCACCCGCGGCGTTGTTGCTGGCCGCTCCCGCGAGGAGGTACATCTGCTCTTCGGTAGGTGGAGAGTCGACGATCCGTACACGCTCAATGCGCTTGCCGGCGCTGGTCTGGGCCCGGACGTTGACACACCATGGGCGCGTCGTGTCGGTGGGTACCTCCCCCGTCTGCAGATACTGGCGGTACTTCTCGCTGGACCGGTCCGAACCGTAGCCCCGGCGGGCTTCGAGCCTCCAAGCGGTATGCGCGAACTCCTCGAAGTAGGTGCCGAATGTGGCATCGTCGATGAACTCCGGCACTCGTTCTACTCCTTGGGGGCGAAGCGGGTGAGCAGTTCGCGGGGGATGACGACGAGGGTCTCTCCAGAGAGCGGGTTCGTCATCTGCGCGATGTCCTCGGCGCTGGCCTCCGGCCCCTGCACGAGGACGTCTCCGGTGTCGAGGTCCTCGTAGAGCGTGGGGCATTTGCCGTCGTCGCTGGTGGTGCCGAGCATGCGGAGTTGTCGAACCATGGTCTGTCTCCCTCGGTCTGGTGGTGGGGTTTCAGGATGTGGTGGATTGGCTTTCTACGGAGCGGGATTGCGTGAGATTGCGTCCCTGGCCCCTGTCCTAGGGCTGTTGCGCGCAATCCGGCATGACGAAACAGCCCCTACCGCCCGCGAGGGGCCCGCGTCTGCCAGCTGTACCCGTCCGGACACTCCGTCGTCCCGTCCGCGCCGTCCCGGCCGTCCGCCCCTGCGGTTCGCCGGCCCCCGCCGGGGCGAACCGACACCGTCCGCGCCGTGCGTGCCATCGGCCCCGTCCCGCCCCTGGCGCCCCGGACGGGCCGGGCGGCCCCGAGGAACCGTCCGTGTCGCTCGACCCAGCGGGACCGCCCGGGCCCGTGACCTACCGGACCGAACCACTGCCGCACCACCAGCACGGTCAGTAGCGCGACGAACACAGCCACGACGACGAGGGCCCCCGATCGGAAATGGCGAAGGCCCGACCCGCTTGCGCGGATCGGGCCTTCGCCGATCAGGGTGAGTGACGGGACTTGAACCCGCGGCCACCTGGACCACAACCAGGTGCTCTACCAACTGAGCTACACCCACCATGTCCGGTCTTCTGTCGCTCTTCCGACCGGCCGAGAAAAAGTGTACAGGGTCCGGCGGGGTGCTCGCGCACCCCTTTTCGGGACCCCGTACGGATGGACGGGGGACGGGGGTGAAGGGCGCTACTGCGCAGGCAGGACGTGCTTCGCCGCGATCGTCTTCGCGGTGTCGGAGTCGGGCCCGGGCTGCGGGACGAAGATCGCCTCGCGGTAGTAGCGCAGCTCGGCGATGGACTCGCGGATGTCGGCGAGCGCCCGGTGGTTGCCGTTCTTGTCCGGACTGTTGAAGTACGCCCTCGGGTACCAGCGCCGGGCCAGTTCCTTGACCGAGGACACATCGACGATCCGGTAGTGCAGGTACCCCTCCAGCGCCGCCATGTCACGCAGCAGGAAGCCCCGGTCGGTACCGACCGAGTTCCCGCAGAGCGGGGCCTTGCCCGCATCCTTGACGTGCTCACGTACATAGGAGAGCACCTGGGCCTCGGCGTCGGCGAGCGTCGTACCGCCCGCCAGTTCGTCGAGGAGACCGGAGGCGGTGTGCATGTTCCGCACCACCTCCGGCATCGTCTCCAGGGCCTCGTCCGGCGGGCGGATCACGATGTCCACACCGTCGCCGAGTACGTTCAGCTCCGAATCGGTGACCAGTGCGGCCACCTCGATGAGCGCGTCGTTCGCCAGCGAGAGTCCGGTCATCTCGCAGTCGATCCACACCATGCGATCGTTCATGCGACCAACCCTACGGGTCGGACCTTCCCGCTGGCAGACGACGGGTGCCGGCTCCTTGTCCGGTGCTACGGCGCCGAACGCGGCCCGGGCAGGCTCGCGCGGCCCTGCGCGAACGCCTCGGACGCCTGTTTGACGCCCTCCGCGTGCCCCGACGGACCTGTCTGCATCGAGGCCGCCGCCGCGCCCAGCGTGTGCGCGGCGGCAGCGGTCCGCCGGGACTGCGCGGGCACCGGCCCGGGCCCCGCGGCCTCGGGACCCGGCACCGGGGCGAGGTCCAGCGGCCGGTCCGCCTTGACGACGGCCCCGGAGTCGCCCGCCTGCGGCCGGCGCGCGCGGTAGGCCGCCCGGTACGCGGCCGGGGACGAGCCCAGCTGGCGCCGGAAGTGGCCGCGCAGCGCGACCGGCGAGCGGAAGCCGCAGCGCCCGGCGACCTCGTCGACCGAGTAGTCGGAGGTCTCCAGGAGCCGCTGGGCCTGGAGCACCCGCTGCGTGATCAGCCACTGGAGCGGGGCGGACCCCGTCAGCGACCGGAAACGGCGGTCGAAGGTGCGCCGGCTCATATAGGCACGGGCAGCCAGCGTCTCCACGTCGAACTGCTCGTGGAGGTGCTCCAGGGCCCAGGCGACGACCTCGGCCAGCGGGTCCGCGCCGATCTCCTCGGGTAAAGACCGGTCGAGGTAGCGCTCCTGCCCGCCGCTGCGGCGCGGCGGGACCACCAGGCGGCGGGCGAGCGCCCCGGCCGCCTCGTTGCCGTGGTCCGTGCGCACGATGTGCAGGCACAGATCGATACCGGCCGCGGTGCCGGCGCTCGTCAGGACGTCGCCGTCGTCGACGAACAGCTCGCGCGGGTCCACGTGGACCGACGGATAGCGCTTGGCGAGCGTCGGCGCGTACATCCAGTGCGTGGTGGCCGGCCGGCCGTCGAGCAGGCCCGCCGCGGCGAGCACGAACGCGCCGGTGCACAGGCCGACGATGCGCGCGCCCTCCTCGTGGGCGCGCCGGATCGCGTCCAGCGCCTCCTCCGGCGGCGGCGAGGTGATCGACCGCCAGGCCGGCACGACGACCGTGCCCGCCCGCGAGATCGCCTCCAGGCCGTGCGGCGCGGTGAGTTCGAGGCCGCCGGTGGTCCGCAGCGGCCCTTCTTCGCCGGCGCACACGAGCAACCGGTACCGGGGAACTCCCGCGTCCTGGCGGTCGATCCCGAACACGGAGAGCGGGATGGAACTCTCGAAGATGGGTCCGCCGCTGAACAGCAGCACCGCGACGATCTCTCGTCGGCGGCGCCCCGCCAGCTTGCGAGCCGCCGCCTCCGGCGCGGTGGTGGAGTCGTGGCTCATCCTGCTAAGCCCCCCTCGGTGATCGCGGCTCCCTCAATACTTTGACGGGCTGTTCGCTCCTGCACGTTTCCCCTCGGTCCTGCACGAAGTCCCCCGCCGCCTACAGATCAGACAGTCATGATCGAATCTACTGTGTCCCGTGGTGCCGTCGTGACCAGTTAAAGACCTGGCACATTGTCGACATGGGAACGTGGCGTGAAGCAGTCGATCACGAAGCGTCGCACTCGTGGGCGTCGCTGGGAAGTACGCCTCGGCGCAGTGGCCGGTCCCCGTATGGCGCATCAGCCCTCCGGGCCCCTTTCCGCCCTGCTGGAACGGGGGTTGGGAGAGCGCGCGGGCAAGGGGAGTGCCCCACAGCGAAGTTGGCTGAAAATGTACGGAGCAGCACCCGCGTTCGGTCATTCCACCGGCGCACCGCGGCCCGCCCGGTGACCCCCTCCGCGCGCCCCCGCACCACCCCGTCCGTGTCGCCCACGATGGGGGCAACACTGTTCACTGTGCAACTGTGCTGCGCCACGTTCCGAACGCCGCAGCAGCAGCCGGCAGGCGGCGGTGACCGCGGCGAGTCCCAGCGCGGTCCCGGCGGCACCGGCCGCCGAGGTGCCGTACCCGACGAGGACGAGCGGCACCAGGACGCAACTGAACGCCGCCCAGCGCACGACGTCGCCCACCCCGTCCGCCGGGGCGGGGGGCGCGCCGGAGCCGTCCTGGGGCCCGGCGTGCGGTGCGGGCGCCGCCGCGGGCGCCGGAACGCTCCGGCGCGCGGTGACGGCGTGGTCGGCGGCGTGGTGCGCGGGGGTCGGTCCGGGCACGGAGTGCTCCCTGTGTCATGGATTCGGGAGTTCAACGCACGGTGTCCGCCCCGGTCACCTGATCCGACCCGGACAGCCGCCACAAGAGTGCGCAAAACGCCTGTACGGGGCAGCAACCATTGCCATCCGGGCGGGCCTCGTGCATGCTCCCCTGAACGCTGCGGAGCGTGACCCACCAGCAGGCGGAAGCAGGTCTGTCGCCGGGCCGGCAACTGGGCGGAGGAGGAGTGCCGCCGTACCCTTGGGGGTATCAGGTGGGGAAGATGATTCCCGGACACAGCTCCGCCGAGTCCGTTGTCGTCCCCTCATCCAGAGGCCCACGAGGTACACGCCGAGACACTCATGGCCGGTCACGAGATTCCTGAACCCGCGGACCGCAAGCGGCAGGTCGCCGACCCCACGGTGACCCCCCGAGCGGCGGAAGAGACACGTCACGCCTGCGATCCCGCCTTCCGCCACGGAGTCGTCGTCGGCTTCGACGGTTCGATGTCGAGCGAGCGCGCGCTGGCCTACGCGATCGGCATGGCCCACCGCTCGGGCTCCGGGCTGATCATCGTGCACGTGGCCAACCGGCTGCCGACCACGGTGTGGGCCGGCTGCGAGCCCCCCGTCTTCGTCGACGTGCCGGACCACCGCACCGAGGTGCTGGGCCTGGAGCTGGCCTGCGCGGAGTACCTGGCCGAGGTGGCCTGGATCCTCGTCGAGCGCGGGGGCGACATCTGCCACGAGCTGGAGGAGGTCGGGCGGGAGTACTCCGCGGACGCCATCGTCGTCGGCTCGACGCACGGGCTCGTGGGGCGGATCTTCGGCTCGGTCGCGGGCCGGCTCGCGCGGCGGGCGCAGCGGCCCGTGGTGGTCATCCCGTAGCAGCGTCGTCCGCGCGCAACTGCGGTACACAGCACGGGAGTCGGGCGGCCACCTTGCCACTCTCTTTCCGGAACGGGTCCCCCGCGCGGGGGACCCGTTCGCGCGTCGCCGGGTGCTACTCCACCGTCACCGACTTCGCCAGGTTGCGCGGCTTGTCGATGTCGCGGCCGAGGGCCAGCGCCGTGTGGTAGGCGAGGAGTTGGAGCGGGATGCCCATGAGGATCGGGTCCAGCTCGTCCTCGTTCTTCGGGACGACGATGGTGCGGTCGGCCTTCTCCTGCTCCTGGTGCGCGACCGCGAGAATGCGGCCGGAACGCGCCTTGATCTCCTCCAGCGCGGCGCGGTTCTTCTCCAGCAGGTCGTCGTCGGGGACGATCGCGACCGTGGGGAGCGCCGGCTCGATCAGCGCCAGCGGGCCGTGCTTCAGCTCGGAGGCCGGGTAGGCCTCGGCGTGGATGTACGAGACCTCCTTCAGCTTCAGGGACGCCTCGCGCGCCACCGGGTAGCCACGGACGCGGCCGATGAACATCATCGAGCGGGCGTCCGCGTACTCCTCGGCGATCTTCTTGATCTCCGCCTCCTGCTCCAGGATCGCGGTGATCTGCGCGGGCAGCTTGCGCAGGCCCTCGATGATCCGCTTGCCGTCGGCGACGGACAGGTCGCGGATGCGGCCCAGGTGCAGGGCGAGGAGCGCGAAGGCGACCGTGGTGTTGGTGAAGCACTTGGTGGAGACGACGCAGACCTCGGGGCCCGCGTGCACGTACACCCCGGCGTCCGACTCACGGGCGATGGCCGAGCCGACGACGTTCACCACGCCGAAGACCCGGGCGCCCTTGCGCTTCAGCTCCTGGACGGCGGCGAGCACGTCGTAGGTCTCGCCGGACTGGGAGACGGCGATGTAGAGGGTGTCGGGGTCGACGACCGCGTTGCGGTAGCGGAACTCGGAGGCCGGCTCGGCGTCCGCGGGGATGCGGGCCAGCTCCTCGATCATCTGCGCGCCGATCAGGCCAGCGTGGTACGAGGTGCCGCAGCCGAGGATCTTCACGCGGCGCACCGAGCGGGCCTCGCGGGCGTCCAGGTTCAGGCCGCCCAGGTGCACGGTGGAGAAGCGGTCGTCGATGCGGCCGCGCAGCACGCGGTCCACGGCGTCGGCCTGCTCGAAGATCTCCTTGTGCATGTACGTGTCGTGGCCGCCCATGTCGTAGGAGGCGGCCTCGTACTCGACGGTGGTCGGGGACGCCGTCGTGCGGGTGCCCTCTGTCGTGTAGGTACGGAAGTCGTCGGCCTTGAGGGTGGCCATCTCGCCGTCGTCGAGCGTGACGACCTGGCGGGTGTGCGAGACCAGGGCGGCGATGTCCGAGGCGACGAACATCTCCTTGTCGCCGATGCCGAGGACGACCGGCGAGCCGTTGCGGGCCACCACGATGCGGTCGGGGAAGTCGGCGTGGACGACCGCGATGCCGTACGTGCCCTCGACGAGGCGCAGCGCGTCGCGGACCTTGTCCTCCAGGTCCGTCTGCGCGGAGCGCGCGACGAGGTGGGTGAGGACCTCGGTGTCGGTCTCGGAGAGGAAGGCGACGCCCTCGGCGGTCAGCCTGGCGCGCAGCTCGGCGGCGTTGTCGATGATGCCGTTGTGGACGACGGCGACCTTGTTGTCGCCCGACATGTGCGGGTGGGCGTTCTCGTCGGAGGGGGCGCCATGGGTGGCCCAGCGGGTGTGGGCGATGCCGGTCGTGCCCTTGAAGCGGGCCGGGACCTTCGCCTCCAGGTCGCGGACCCGGCCCTTGGCCTTGACCATCTTCAGACCGGTCGCCTTCGGGCTGGTGATCACGATGCCCGCGGAGTCGTAGCCGCGGTACTCCAGGCGCTGCAGCCCCTCCAGGAGGAGCGGCGCGACGTCGCGCCTGCCGATGTAACCGACAATTCCGCACATAGGTAAGGAGGGTCCCCTCTGGTGGTGGATCTGTTCCGGGCCGGGCGCGCCGGTCAGCCGTAGACCATGCGGCGCAGCTGGCGCTGCGAGAGCTCGGGCGGCGCCACCGCCCGGTACGGCAGCTCCGCGGTGATCTGTTCGAAGATCGCCGCGTTCACAAGGCCGGCGCCCTGCAACTCACGGTGGCGCCGGCGGACGAAGTCCTGGGTCGACTCGTCGAAGTAGGCGAGCACGTCCTGGACGACCCGCAGCGCCTCGCCCCGGCCCAGGGACGTGCTGCGGGTCAGATGGTCGACCAGTTCCTCGTGCACCTGGACGATCCTGGGGGACCGGCGGCGCTTTCGCAAGAAATCTGCCCGATATCGGGCAGGAAGCAGGGTGGCCGGGTGAGGCGTGAGCGGCTTGGCCGGAAAATGGGCCGGGCTTGGAGCGTGTTATGCCGGTTGTTCCGGCCCCGTTCATCCGGCGTATCCGGGCGGGATGGGTGCCCCCAGCAACTTTCAGGCCATGGACATTCCACGTATGGGCGTACCCGACGAGCTGGCCGGCCGGAGCCTGGCCGAGCAGCACGAATACCTGCGCAGCAGGTTCTCCCGCCGCACGATGATGCGCGGCGGCGCCGTCACCCTCGGCGCGGTCGCCGGCGGCGTCTTCGTACCGGGCGCCGCGCACGCCGCCGCCCCGGTCGCGTCCGCCGCGGCCACCGCGCCGGCCCACGAGCACGTCGACGGCGCGCTCGTCGCCCCCTTCGGGCGCCACCTGTCGTACGGCAGTGACCCGCGCACCGAGATGACCGTCTCCTGGCAGGTGCCGGTCGCCGTCAAGAACCCGTACATCCGCATCGGCGCGCACGCCGGTGACCTGTCGCGGAAGATCCCCGCCGAGGTCCGCGCGCTGTACACGCCGGCCGGTGTCGGCACCAGCGCCGACCACACCCAGTACTACGTGCACGCCGAGCTGACCCACCTCAAGCCCGGCAAGACGTACTACTACGGCGTCGGGCACCAGGGCTTCGACCCGGCCTCGCCGAAGTTCGCCGGGACCATCGGCACCTTCACCACCGCGCCCTCGCGCGCGGAGCGCTTCACCTTCACCGCCTTCGGCGACCAGGGTGTCAGCTACCACGCGCTCGCCAACGACAGCCTGATCCTCGCCCAGGGGCCCTCCTTCCACCTGCACGCCGGCGACATCGCCTACGCGGACCCGTCCGGCTCGGGGCAGACCACGGACACGTTCGACGCGCGGACCTGGGACCAGTTCCTCGCGCAGACCGAGACGGTCGCCAAGACCGTGCCGTGGATGGTCAGCTACGGCAACCACGACATGGAGGCCTGGTACGCGCCGCACGGCTACGGCGGCCAGGAGGCCCGCTTCGTGCCGCCGCGCAACGGCCCGGACCCCAAGAACCTGCCGAGCGTCTACTCCTTCGTGCACGGCAACACGGCGGTCGTCTCGCTCGACGCCAACGACGTGTCCTGGGAGATCCCGGCCAACCTCGGCCTCTCCGGCGGCACCCAGACCAAGTGGTTCGAGGCGCAGCTGAAGAAGTTCCGGGCGCACGGCTCCGGCATCGACTTCGTCGTCGTCTTCTTCCACCACTGCGCCTACTGCACCGCCACCGCGCACGCCTCGGAGGGGGGCGTGCGCAAGGAATGGGTGCCGCTGTTCGAGAAGTACACCGTGGACCTCGTCATCAACGGCCACAACCACGTGTACGAGCGCTCCGACGTGCTCAAGGGCGAGAAGGTCACCAAGGAGCTGCCGGTCGGCGGCACGGCGTACCCCGAGACCGACGGCGTCGTCTACGTGACGGCGGGCGCGGCGGGCAAGAGCCTGTACGCGTTCCCGGTCGCCGACACCTACCAGGGGCACGAGCAGGAGACCGACCCGTTCGCGTCGTACGTGACCCAGGCCGACGGCAGCAAGAAGGCCGTGACGGTGGACTGGTCCCGGGTGCGGTACACCGACTACTCGTTCCTGCGGGTCGACGTGGAGCCGGCGCCGGTGGGCCGTACGGCCACCTTGACGGTGCGCGGGCTTGCGGAGACCGGCGAGGAGATCGACCGGTTCGTCGTCGCCCGGAAGGTGAAGCGCTGACCTTCCTTCCTGCGGCTGCGGCTACGGCTACGGCTGCGGCTGCGCCGCGCGCAGGAACATGCCGGGGGTGATGCCGCACGTGCGGTGGTCGCAGCTGCCCGGCAGCGGGTGGCTGAACGCGGCCTGTCTGGCGGTCGGCGCCGGCGCCAACCTCTTCTACTACCGGGGCGTCGCGACCGTCGGGCCCGCGTCCGCCTCGCTGATGATGTTCGCGGTCCCCGTCGTCAACACCCTCTGCGCCACGGTGCTGTTGGGGGAGTCCTTCGGCGCGCTCCAGGCGGCCGGCGCCCTGGTGCTGCTCACGGGTGCCGTGCTCGCCGTCACATCCGTTTCAGCACGGCCTGCTTGGCCGCGGCGAACTCCTCGTCCGTCAGCACCCCCGAGCGGTGCAGCTCGCCCAGCTCCCGCAGCCGCCGAAGGAGCGTGTCGTGGTCGTCCCCGGGCGGGGCGGGGGCCGCAGCGGGGGTAGCCGCCGGTGCCGGGGTCAGCTCGTTCGGCGCCGGACCCGCGCCGGGGTGCGGCAGCCGGGCCTGGACGGCGGCCGCGACCAGGGCGGTGAGCGGGTCCTTCTTGAAGCCCCACAGCTCGATGGAGTTCGGGTCGTACTTGGGCGGCGCCTTCGTCGGGGACGAGCGGACGACGAAACGCAGGCAGCCGTTGTCCAGGCCCGCCGCCGGCTGCCACTCCACCGCCGCGATGTCGGCGAGGGCGAGCAGCCGTGCCCCGGCCGCGGCCTTGGCGTCCTCCGTCTTCCAGTTCCACTCCAGGCGTATGTGCTCCCCGTCGAAGCTCGCCGTGCCGTCCCCGGCGGAGACCGACAGCGGCACGGCCGGGCCCGGCAGCACGTACTCCGTGCAGGCGGACGACGGGACCTGTTCGAGCAGCAGCGCGTTGCGCACCTCGTCCACGACGTACTCGGCGACCCCGAACCGGTCCGGCTCGACGGTCAGCCGGTACGGGTCGGACCCGTCCGGCAGCTTCCCGCCGGTCGCCTGCGACAGCGGGTCCGCGCCGTCGCGCAGCCGCAGCCGAAGGCGCCCGGACTTCCTGCCCTGCTCGAAGGAGATCCCGGCCAACGCCCGCAGCGGCACGGTCACTTCACCCAGCGTCCGGCGGAGCAGGCTCACGTTCTTGTCGTGCCCCGGCACCAGCCGCAGCGCCTCCCCGTCGAAGGTCCACGTGCCGTCGCGCTGGATGATTTCCGCCATGGGGCGATTCTGGCATCCGCCCCGCGGAGAAGTGGTCTACACCTTGACCGGCCGGGAGGCGGACGGTACGCATGGTGACCGATCGGTTGCCCATCCCGCACAGTGAACGCCGCACAACGAACACCGCCAACGACTCCGTCGAAGGGACCGTTCGTGAGGACGTACCTCAACTCGCACCCCGGCTCAGACCCCGGCCCGCACCGCCGCCCCGCCACCGCCCTGCTGGGCGCGCTGCTGCTCGTCGCCGCGGGGGCCGGCGCGCTCGGCACCGTCCCGGCCGCCGCCTCCGCCCCGGCCGCCGCCCCCACGCCCCTCGGGCAGATCGTCCCCGCGCCCGCCGAGGCGACCGCGGGCGGCTCCGCGTACCGGATCACCGGCAAGACGCGCATCCGGGTCGAGGACGGATCGCGCTCCGCGCGCGGGGTCGGCGACTACCTCGCCGGAGTGCTGCGCCCCTCCACCGGATACAAGCTGCCCGTCACCGGCGGCCGCGCCGACGACGGCATCCGGCTGCGGCTGAGCGGCAAGGAGAAGGGGCTCGGCGCCGAGGGGTACCGGCTGACCAGCACCGGGCGGTCGGTCACCATCGTCGCCCACGCGCCCGCCGGGCTCTTCCACGGCGTCCAGACGCTGCGCCAGCAGCTGCCCGCCGCCGTCGAGGCGGACCGCAGACAGCCCGGTCCCTGGCTCGTCGCGGGCGGCACCATCGAGGACACCCCGCGCTATGCGTGGCGCGGCGCCCACCTCGACGTGGCCCGGCACTTCTTCACCGTGCCGCAAGTCAAGCGCTACATCGACGAGTTGGCGCTCTACAAGGTCAACAAGCTGCACCTGCACCTCACCGACGACCAGGGCTGGCGCCTCGCCATCGACTCCTGGCCGAAGCTGGCGACGTACGGCGGCTCGACGCAGGTCGGCGGCGGCGCGGGCGGCCACTACACGAAGGCCCAGTACCAGGAGATCGTCCGGTACGCCGCCTCGCGCTACCTGGAGGTCGTGCCCGAGATCGACATGCCGAGCCACACGAACGCGGCCCTCGCCTCGTACGCCGAACTCAACTGCGACGGCGTCGCCCCGCCGCTCTACACCGGCACCGAGGTGGGCTTCAGCTCGCTCTGCGTCGGCAAGGACGTCACCTACGACTTCATCGACGACGTGGTGCGGGAAGTGGCCGCCCTCACGCCGGGCAGGTACCTGCACATCGGCGGGGACGAGGCGCACTCCACCAGCCACGAGGACTACGTCACCTTCATGAACAAGGTGCAGCCCATCGTCGCCAAGTACGGCAAGACGGTCGTCGGCTGGCACCAGCTGGTCCAGGCCACCCCGGCCAAGGGCGCGCTCGCGCAGTACTGGGGCACCGAGGGGACCAGCGCCACGGAGAAGGCGCAGGTGGCCGAGGCCGCGAAGAACGGGACCGGGCTCATCATCTCACCGGCCGACCGGACGTACCTCGACATGAAGTACACCAAGGACACGCCGCTGGGCCTGGCCTGGGCCGGATACGTGGAGGTCCAGCGCTCCTACGACTGGGACCCGGGCAGCTACCTGCCGGCGGCGCCCGCCTCGGCGGTCAAGGGCGTCGAGGCGCCGCTGTGGTCGGAGACCCTGTCGACCTCCGCGCACCTCGACTACATGGCGTTCCCGCGGCTGCCCGGCGTCGCGGAACTGGGCTGGTCGCCCGCGGCCACCCACGACTGGGACACGTACAAGGTGCGGCTCGCGGCGCAGGGCCCGCGCTGGGACGCGCTCGGCATCGGCTACTACAAGTCGCCGCAGGTGCCGTGGCCCGCACCGTAGTCCCGGCATGAGAAAGGGGCTCGGGAGGACCGTCTCCCGAGCCCCTTCCGGTCGCTGCGGCGTCAGCGGCTCACGCGATCGGGTTCTCCAGGTCACCGACGAGCTGGAGCGCGCCCGAGGGGTCCGCCAGGTCCACCATCTGCTCGTTGTTGCGCAACTGGAGCCGGTTGAGGGCGGAGAGCGCGAAGGTCGGGGCGAACATGTCGAACCGGGCGAACTTGTCCGCCAGGTGCGGCACCGACTCCTGGTAGTCGCGCACGCAGTCGGCGACCGCCGCCCAGAACGTGGCCTCGTCCAGGACACCGTCCTCGACCAGGTTCGCCGCAAGGAAGCGGAAGAAGCAGTCGAAGACGTCCGTGAAGATCGACAGGAGCTTCATGTCGTCGGGGACGTCGGCCCGGATGCGGTCCACCTTCGGCGGCAGCACCGCGTCGGTGTCCATCACCGCGATCTCCTCGGCGATGTCCTTGAAGACCGCCCGCCGCACGACGCCACACTCGTCCAGGACCAGGATGACGTTCTCGCCGTGCGGCATGAACACCAGGTCGTAGGCGTAGAAGCTGTGCAGGAGTGGCGTCAGGTACGCCGTGAGGTAGGGCTTCAACCACTCCCGCGGCGACAGCCCCGAGCGCTCGATCAGGGCGCCCGCGAAGGAGCGGCCCGCGCGGTCCACGTGCAGCAGCGACGCCATCGTGGCGAGCCGCTCGCCCTCGGCCAGCGCCGGCACCGGGGACTCGCGCCACAGCGCCGCCAGCATCTTGCGGTACGGCGAGTACCGGTCGGTGGCGGCCTCGTACTCCAGGTGCCGGTAGCCGACGGCCGCCCGCTCGCGGATGATCGTCAGGCCCGTGCCCTTGAGCACCTCGTCGTTCTCGATGAGCCCGGCCAGCCAGTCGTTGATGGCCGGGGTCGCCTCCATGTACGCCGCCGACAGGCCGCGCATGAACCCCATGTTGATGACGGACAGGGCCGTCTTCACGTAGTGCTTCTCGGGGGACGTGGCGTTGAAGAACGTCCGGATCGACTGCTGCGCCAGGTATTCGTCGTCGCCCTCGCCCAGGCAGACCAGGCGGCGCTGGGCGACCTCGGCGGCGAAGGTGACGGAGAGCTTGTTCCACCACTGCCACGGGTGGACCGGGATGAGCAGGTAGCCGGCCGGGTCCAGGCCCTGGTCGCGCAGGACGGCGTCGAAGCGGGCGAGGGTCTCCTCGCCCAGTTCGGCGCGGAGCAGCGACTCGTAGTCCAGGCCGACGCCGGCGGTGAACGCGGCCCGCTCGCGGGTCGCCGCCAGCCAGACGAGCCGGACCGGGCTCGCCGTCTCGGGGGCGTACGAGAGGTACTCGTGGATGCCGAAGCCGAGCCGGCCGTTGTTCGCGACGAAGCACGGATGGCCCTCGGTCATGCCCGTCTCGATGGACTGGAAGGAACCGGACGCGGCCAGCTCGGCCGCGGTGACATCGGGCTTGGTCAGCTTGAAGCAGGTGCCCGAGAGGGTGGAGGAGATCTCCTCCAGATAGACCGGCAGGATCGCGTCGGACAGGCCGAGCGCGTCCCTCATCTCGGTGCAGAACTCCAGCGCCTGGAGCGGCAGTTCGACGCCGTCACGGTGGCGGGTGAGGGAGGCCGCGTCGATCTGCCAGTGGTCCAGGAGCAGCCGGCGGGCGCGGAACTCGTAGCGGGTGGCGCCGTCGTCGCTGCGCACGGCGTACCGGCCGTCGCCGAGCGGCTCGGGGGTGAGGAGCCGCTCGTGGCTGAACTCGGCGAGGGCCTTGCGGACGAGGAGGCGGTTGGCCTCGGCCCAGCGCTCGGGGGAGAGGTGGGAGACGGTGTCGGTGAGGGTCATGCGCGCACCTCCGTGCCCGCGGCCGTCGCGGCTTCGAACCGGGCGCGGGTGCAGAAGCTGAGCAGCGCCCGCTTCTCCGGCTTGTCGATCTCCCGGTCGGGGACGAAGCCGACGGCCGCGTTGAGCGCGTGCACGGCCTTGTTGCGGACGTCGGGCTCGACGACGACGCGCTCGACCTCCGGGTCGGCGAACAGGTGCGCCATCACCGCGGTGATCACGGCGCGGGTGAAGCCGTGCTCGGGGGTGTCGGTGGGTGCGACCAGGAAGTGCATGCCGATGTCGCCGGGCTCGGGCTCGTACAGGCCGACCAGCTCGACGTGGCGCGGGTCGTAGCGCTCCATCAGGAAGACGGGGACGCCGTCCCGCTCGCCGATGAAGGCGTCATGGTGCTCGGCCGCGGCGATGGAGTGGTACTCGCGCTCCACGTCCGTCAGCGTGGCGTCGCCCATCAGCCAGAACGACGCCTTGGGGTGGGTGACCCAGCCGTGGACCAGCTCGGCGTCCTTGGCCGGGTCGAGGGGGCGTATTGCGAAGGTCATACGGCGAACTCCTGGAAGGCGATGGTCTTCTCGACGGGGTAGTACTCGGTGCCGAGCAGCTCGCCGATGATGTAACTGTTGCGGTAGGCGCCCATGCCCAGGTCGGGGCTGGTGACCGAGTGCGTGTGCACGCCCGCGTTCTGCAGGAAGATGCCGCGCCCGCTCGTGTCGATCGTGTAGTTGCGGGCGACGTCGAAGCGGCCGCGGCCGTCCAGGCGGATGCGGTCCTTGACCGGCTCCAGGAAGGCGGGCGTCGCGTACTTGTACCCGGTGGCCAGGATCAGTCCCTCGGTCCGCACCTCGTACGCCTTGTCCTGCTCCTCCTGGTGGAAGCCGAGGGTGTAGGTGCCGTTCTCATAACCGGCGCTGCGCAGGGCCGAGTTGGTGAGCAACCGGGTGGGGACCGGGCCGCCCAGCTTCTTCTGGTAGAGCAGGTCGAAGATGGCGTTGACCAGCTCGCCGTCGATCCCCTTGAACAGGCCCTTCTGCCGCTCCTCCAGCGCGTACCGGGTGGTCTCCGGCAGCGCGTGGAAGTAGTCGATGTAGTCCGGGGAGGTCATCTCCAGCGTGAGCTTGGTGTACTCCAGCGGGAAGAAGCGCGGCGAGCGCGTGACCCAGTTGAGCTGGTAGCCGTGGACGTCGATCTCGGCCAGCAGGTCGTAGTAGATCTCGGCGGCGGACTGGCCGCTGCCGACCAGCGTGATCGACTTCTTCTGCTGCAACTCCCGCTTGTGCTGCATGTACTGCGAGTTGTGCAGGAGGTCGCCGCCGAGGCCCTGGACGGCCTCCGGGAGATGCGGCGGGGTGCCGGTGCCCAGGACCAGGTGCGGGGCGCGGTAGCGGGTGCCGTCCTCGGTGGTGGCCGTGTAGAGGCCGTCGTCCTCGTCGTACGTGACGGCGGCGACGGTCGTGTCGAAACGGATCGAGGAGAGCTTGGCGGCGGCCCAGCGGCAGTAGTCGTTGTACTCGACGCGCAGCGGATAGAAGTTCTCGCGGATGTAGAACGAGTACAGCCGCCCCGATTCCTTCAAGTAGTTGAGGAAGGAGTAGGGGGAGGTCGGGTCGGCCAGGGTGACGAGGTCCGACATGAACGGGGTCTGGAGATGGGCGCCGTCGAGGAACATCCCGGCGTGCCACTCGAAGTCCGGCTTGGACTCCAGGAAGACGCCGTTCAGTTCGGCGATCGGTTCGGTCAGGCAGGCGAGGCCGAGGTTGAACGGGCCGAGTCCGATCCCGATGAAGTCGTGACGGTCACGGGATTCAGGAAGCGCGGTCAAGGGTGTCTCCCAGGTACTGCTCGGCATGGCCGGCGATGAGGTCGAGGACGGCCGAGATGTCGTCGAGGGTCGTCTCGGGGTTGAGCAGGGTGAACTTCAGGTACTGGCGCGGCCCCACCTTGGTGCCCGCGACGACCGCGTCACCGGAGGCGAACAGGGCTTTGCGGGCATGGAGGTTGGCGCGGTCGATCTCGGCGGGGTCGGTGACACCGGCCGGGATGTAGCGGTAGACGAGCGTGGACAGGCTCGGCTCGACGACGACGTCGAAGCGCGGGTCGGCGGCGAGCACCTTCCAGCCCTCGTGGGCCAGGTCGCAGACCTCGTCGAAGAGGTTCCCGATACCGTCGGCGCCCATCACGCGCAGCGTCATCCACAGCTTGAGCGCGTCGAAGCGGCGGGTGGTCTGCAGGGACTTGTCGACCTGGTTGGGGATGCGCTCGGCGACCGTGCGGCGCGGGTTGAGGTACTCCGCGTGGTACGTCGCGTGGCGCAGGGTGGCACCGTCGCGGACCAGCACGGCGCTCGAACTGACCGGCTGGAAGAAGGACTTGTGGTAGTCGACGGTGACGGAGTCGGCGCGCTCGATGCCGGTGAGCCGGTCGCGGTTCTTCGGCGAGACCAGCAGCCCGCAGCCGTACGCGGCGTCGACGTGCATCCACGTGTCGTACTGGGAGCACAGCTCGGCGATCTCCGGCAGCGGGTCGATGGAGCCGAAGTCGGTGGTGCCGGCGGTGGCGACGACGGCCATGGGGACCAGGCCGTCGGCGCGGCAGCGCTCCAGCTCGGCGGCGAGCGCCACGGTCTGCATGCGCTTCTCGCGGTCGACGGGGATGGAGACGACGGCATCGGCGCCGAGGCCGAGGAGCTGCGCGGACTTGCTCACGCTGAAGTGGCCGGCCTCGGAGGCGAAGATCCGCAGTTTCGCGAGCGAGGCGGGGCCCTGCCAGCCCTCGGGTCCCGGCTTGGCCTCCTGGCGGGCCAGGAGCAGCGCCTGGAGGTTGGACTGCGAGCCGCCGGAGGTGAAGACGCCGTCGGCGGCGGGGCCGAGGCCGATCCGCCCGGCGGTCCAGTCGATGAGTTTGCGCTCGATCAGCGTGCCGCCCGCGGACTGGTCCCAGGTGTCGAGGGAGGAGTTGACGGCGGAGAGGATCGCCTCGCCGAGCACGGCCGGGATGACGACCGGGCAGTTGAGGTGGGCGAGGTAGCGGGGGTGGTGGAAGTAGACGGCGTCGCGGAGGTAGACGTCCTCCAGCTCGTCGAGCACGGCCATGGTGTCGTGCAGCGGCGTGTCGAGGTCGACGGCGTCGACGGTGGGAGCGAGGGCGTCCGGGGTGACGCCCGTGAACGGCCGTGCGGTGGTGGCGAGTTTGGCCGCCACCCGCTCGATTCCCTCGGTCACGGAACTGCGGTACAGCTCCGCGGTCGTGTCATTGAGCAGGTGCGAGCGCATGAACGGTTCCTCCGGGTGGGGATGAGGGTGGTCCCGGGTGGGGCAGGAAAAAGCGGGCGGGGCGGGGAAAAGAGCGGGGCGGGGCGCGAACCCCTTGGTTAGGTTAGCCTAACCTAACTTGAGTTCGCGACCCCGCCCCGGACAACTGACCGGATTGCCCGGCGATGGCTGGATCCTCGCTACGCGGCGACCGGTTGCTCCCGCAGCGCGTCCTCGCTCAGACCGCGCTTCCAGTACCCCACGAACGTCACCGCCCGCTTGTCGTACCCGCGTTCACGCACGAGATGGCGGCGCAGCTCCTTCATGGTCCCGGACTCGCCCGCCAGCCACGCGTACGGGCGGGCGCGCTCGGGCAGCCGCGCGGCGCGCAGGGCTTCGAGGGCGGTGACGCAGCCCTCGCCGCGCACCAGCCAGGTGACGGTGAGGTCGGCCGCCGTCACGATCGGCTGGATGTCGTCGCGGTGCGGAACCTCCAGGAAGACGTGGGCCGCGACGGACGCGGGCAGCCACGCGAGCACGCCGAGCGCCGCGGGCAGGGCCGTCTCGTCGCCCCACATGACGATGGAGTCGAAGTCCCGCGGCGGCCGGCAGCGCACGGCCGCGTTCTCCGCGACCGCCGGGCCCAGCACGGCGACCCGGTCGCCCGGGCGCGCGCCCTGCGCCCAGCGGCAGGCGGGGCCCGCGGGCGCCAGGCCGTCGTCGTGCAGGACGAAGTCGATGGAGACCTCCCGCACGGCGCCGTCCGGGCCGCGGCGCTGGCCGCTCAGCGTGTACGAGCGCATCACGGCCCGCTCGTGCGCCGGGATCGCCCGGTACGCCGCGTGCCAGGCACGGCCGTCGTCGCCCGGCTCGGCGGGCGGCAGGACGGGGGCGGGCTGGCCGGGGTGGGGCAGGAAGAGGGAGAGGGACTGGTCCCGGCCGCCGCCGTGGAAGGCGGCCAGGTCCTCTCCGGTGAAGGTGACCCGGAGCAGTGACGGGCCGAGCCGCCGGGTGTGTACCACTCGCAGATCGAAGAATCGGAAAGGGGCGACAGTGGGGGCTTCGGCCGTCACGGTCATGGGATCAGGACACCTTCTTCGCCGTCTCGATGGCCTTGGCCAGGTTCTCCAGGAGCGGGGCGCACTTGTCGTAGGAGAGGATCGGTTCGGGGGAGCGCGGGATGACCTGGCCGGCCTTGACGGCGGGCAGCTGCTTCCACGTCGGCTCGTCGATGTCGGCCGGCTGGATGGTCTGGCTGCGGTCGTCCATCATGATGATGTCGGCCTTGTGCTTGTCGACGTTCTCCCAGCTCAGGTTCTCGAACCAGCCGCCGGACTCCTTCTTCGCGGCCTCCGTCGGCTCGACGAAGTTCACGCCGAGGGCCTTGAAGTACTCCAGGTCGATGGAGAGGTTCGTGCCGGAGACGTAGAAGATGTCCTGGCTCGCGCTGCCCGCGAGGACCTTGATGTCCGGGTGGGCCTTGGCGGCCTTGCGCAGCCGGGCCGCCGCGTCCTCGAACCGCTTCTTCGCCGCGACGACCTTGTCGGCCTTCAGGTCGGCGCCGAGCGACTCGGCCAGCGCGTACATGCGCTCCAGCGGCTGCGTCAGCTGACGGTCGAAGACGGAGATCGCGACGCTCGGGGCGAGCTTCGCGATCTTGTCCTTCGACTCCTCGGGGACCGACCACAGGGTGCCGGCGGCGTCGAACGTGGTGGAGACCAGCACGTCCGGGGCGAGGCCCGCGTACTTCTCGATGTTGAACTGGCCCCAGGCGTTGCCCAGGACCGTCACCTTGGAGACGTCCATGTCGCCGGCCTGGACGTCGGGCTTGCCGCCCTTGGTCGTCGTCGGGCCGAAGACGCCCTTGACCCGCACGCCGTAGTCCCACAGGGCCGCGCCGACGCCGGTGAAGGCGACGATGGTCGCGGGGGCCTTGTCGAGCTTGACCGTGGTGCCGCGGTCGTCCTTGAAGGACCAGGGGCCGGAGGCGCCCTTCGTCGCGGCGCCGCCGCCGTCCTTGGCGCCGTCGTCGTCGCCGCAGGCGGCGAGCGCGACACCGAGGCCGAGGGCACCGCCGGCGGCGAGCACGCCGCGGCGGGTGGGGCGGGACAGGCGGGCGTAGGGCATGACGAGCTGCTTTCGGACGTGCCGGACCAGGCGCCGGGTCGCTTCTGCGGAACTGAGGGTAGGTTAACCTAAGTTCCTGGCATGTCCAGAGGGCGGGGCCCGCCGTACCCGGGGCCCTACGGGGTGAGCCCCAGCTCCCGCGCGATCAGCATGCGCTGCACCTCGCTCGTGCCCTCCCCGATCTCCAGGATCTTGGAGTCCCGCCACATCCGGGCCACCGGGTACTCGTTCATGAAGCCGTACCCGCCGTGGATCTGGGTCGCCTCGCGCGCGTTGTCCACGGCCACCGTCGAGGAGTAGAGCTTGGCGATCGCCGCCTCCTTCTTGAACGGCTCCCCGGCCACCATCCGCGAGGCCGCGTCGTACCAGCCGACGCGGGCCATGTGCGCCCGCATCTCCATGTCGGCCAGCTTGAACTGGATCGCCTGGTTCGTCCCGATCGGCTTGCCGAACGCGTGCCGCTCGGCCGCGTACTTCACCGACTCGTCCACACAACCCTGGGCCAGCCCGGTGGCGAGCGCGGAGATGGCGACGCGGCCCTCGTCGAGGATGCGCAGGAACTGCGCGTACCCGCGGCCCTCCTCGCCCAGCAGGTTCGCCGCGGGGACGCGCACGCCGGAGAAGGACAGCTCCCGCGTGTCCGACGCGTTCCACCCCACCTTCGAGTACGGCGCCGCGACCGTGAAGCCCGGCGTCCCCGAGGGCACGATGATCGCGGAGATCAGCGGGCGGCCGTCCGGCTTGCGGCCGGTGACGGCGGTGACCGTGACCAGGCCCGTGATGTCCGTACCGGAGTTGGTGATGAAGCACTTCGAGCCGTTGATCACCCACTCGTCACCGTCGCGGACCGCCGTCGTGCGGGTGCCGCCCGCGTCCGAGCCGCCGTCCGGCTCGGTGAGGCCGAACGCGCCGAGCACTTCGCCCGCGCACAGCTTCGGCAGCCACTGCCGCTTCTGCTCCTCCGTGCCGAACAGGTGCAGCGGCATCGCGCCCAGCGAGACGCCCGCCTCCAGGGTGATCGCCACGGAGGAGTCGACGCGCGCCAGCTCCTCCAGGGCGATGCCGAGCGCGAAGTAGTCCCCGCCCATCCCGCCGTACTCCTCGGGGAAGGGCAGTCCGAACAGGCCCATGCGGCCCATCTCGCGCACGATCTCGTACGGGAACTCGTGGCGCTCGTAGTAGTCGCCGATCTTCGGCGCGACGACGTCGTGCGCGAACGCCTCGACGGTACGGCGCAGTTCGGCCAGCTCGGGGCTGAGGCGGTGGTCCATCGGTACTCACTGCTCCTGGTGGGTCAGGGCGCGGACGGTGCGGGAGGGGCTGGGCCGCCCCAGCCGGGCGGCCATCCAGGCGCTCGTGGCGCTCAGACGGTCCAGGTCGACCCCGGTCTCGATGCCGAGCCCGCGCAGCATCCAGACGAGGTCCTCGGTGGCGAGATTGCCGGTGGCGCTCTTGGCGTACGGGCAGCCGCCGAGGCCGCCCGCGGAGGCGTCGACCGTCGTCACGCCGTGCTGGAGCGCCGCCAGGGTGTTGGCGAGCGCCTGGCCGTACGTGTCGTGGAAGTGGACGCCGATGCGGGGCGTGGCGACCCCCGCCTCGTTCAGCGCGGTCAGCAGGGCCGTCACGTGCCCCGGCGTCGCCACGCCGATCGTGTCGCCGAGGCTCAGCTCGTCGCAGCCCAGGTCCATGAGCGCGGTGGCGGCCGCGACGACCTGGCGGACCGGGACCGCGCCCTCCCACGGGTCGCCGAAGCACATGGAGAGATAGCCGCGCACGTGCGCGCCGCCCTCCTTGGCCCGCGCCACGACCGGCTCGAACATGGCGAGGGACTCGGCCACCGTCCGGTTCAGGTTCGCCTTCGCGAAGGACTCCGTCGCGGCGGCGAAGACGGCGAGGCGGCTCGCGCCGAGGGACAGGGCCCGGGTCAGGCCGCGTTCGTTCGGTACGAGTACGGGGAGGTGGACGCCCTTGAGGTCCTGGAGAGCGGGGAACAGGGTCTCCGCGTCCGCCAGTTGCGGTACCCACTTGGGGTGGACGAAGCTCGTCGCCTCGATGGTGGTGAGGCCGGCCTCGGCCAGGCGGTGGATGAACTCCGCCTTGACCTCCGTGGGGACCGTGGATTTCTCGTTCTGGAGGCCGTCCCTGGGGCCCACCTCGTGGATGCGGACTTTTTCTGGCAGGTTCTGGGCGGGGGTCACCATGGGGAGTTCGGGGGTCATGCTTTCGCCTCCTCGCCGTGGGAGGTCTGCGATGGTGGCGTGTGCGACGCCGACGTGGTTGCTCGCGCTCCGCCGCGGAGCGGCTCATCGGCACAGCCCCGCGCCCCTGGCGGGACGCTTGCGTGCTCGGGGGTTGACGGGTTCACCACTGCCAGGGTCTGGTCCATCGCTACCGTCGTGCCCGGGGTCACGTCCAGTTCCGTCACCACGCCCGCGTGGGGGGCCGCGATGACGTGTTCCATCTTCATCGCCTCCACGACCAGCAGGGACTGGCCCGCCGTCACCTCGTCGCCGACCGCCACTTTGACCACCGTCACCGTGCCGGGCATCGGCGCCGTCAGGGAGCCCGCGCCGCCGGAGCCCGCGCCGGTCAGGCTCGCGGCCACCGGGTCGTGGTCCTGTACGTGCCAGGCGTCCCCGTCCAGGGCCAGCCAGTCGCCGGCGGTCGCCGTGAGCCGGGCCGGCCGCGTCGGGACGCCGTCGACCAGGACCTCGGCGCCGCGCACCCGCACCTCGACCGGGTCGTGGCCCGCCACCCGCACATGGTGCGCGGTCCAGGCCGGATCGCCGCCGAGCCGCCAGCCGTCGGGGCGCGCGAACGGGTCCGTCCACCCCGCCTCACCGGCCGGCGCGAGCCGCTCCTGGCGCAGGACGCCCGCCGCCGCGTACACCGGGGCCGGGACCTCGGACGGGACCAGGCCGTCCATCGCGCGCTCCACGAGCCCGGTGTCCAACGCACCCGCCACCACGTCCGGATGCGCCAGCAGGCGGCGCAGGAACCCGGCGTTCGTCGGCACGCCGAGCGTCACCGTCCGGGCCAGCGCCGCCCGCAGCCGACGCAGCGCGGTCGCCCGGTCGGGCCCGTACGCGATGACCTTCGCCAGCATCGGGTCGTACAGGGAGGAGACCTCGGTGCCCTCGCTGAGGCCCGAGTCGGTGCGCACCCCGGCGCCCTGCGGCTCGCTCAGCGCGAGGACCGTGCCGCCGGACGGCAGGAAGCCGCGGGCGCCCTCGCGCACGGAGACCGTCTCGGCGCAGAGCCGGGCCTCCACCGCGTGCCCGGTGAGCGTGATGTCGTCCTGGGTGAAGGGCAGCGGTTCGCCCGCCGCGACCCGCAACTGCCACTCGACCAGGTCCAGGCCGGTGATCAGCTCGGTCACCGGGTGCTCGACCTGGAGGCGGGTGTTCATCTCCATGAAGCAGTACGCGCCCGGGTCCTCGCCGGGCACGATGAACTCCACCGTGCCCGCGCCCCGGTAACCGCAGCTGCGGGCCGCCTCCACCGCCGCCGCGCCCATCGCCGCGCGCGTGGCCTCGTCGAGCAGGACGCTCGGCGCCTCCTCGATGATCTTCTGGTGGCGGCGCTGGAGCGAGCACTCGCGCTCACCGAGGTGCACGACATTGCCGTGCGCGTCGGCGAGGATCTGGATCTCGATGTGGCGGGGCCGGTCGATCCACCGCTCGACCAGGAGCGTGTCGTCGCCGAAGGAGGCGCGCGCCTCGCGCCGCGCCGCCGCGATCTCCTCCTCCAGGGTGGTCAGGTCGCGGATCAGCCGCATGCCCTTGCCGCCGCCGCCCGCGGACGGCTTGAGCAGGACGGGGGCGCCCAGCTGCCGTGCCGCCTCGGCCAGTTCGGGGTCGCGGCCGCCCGGGACCACCGGCACGCCGGCCGCCGCGACGGTCTCCTTGGCGCGGATCTTGTCGCCCATCAGCGCGATGGCGTCCGCGGAGGGGCCGATGAAGACGAGGCCCGCCTGCTCGCAGGCGCGCGCGAACCCCGCGTTCTCCGCGAGGAACCCGTACCCCGGGTGCACCGCCTGCGCGCCGGTCTCGGTCGCGGCCTCGATGAGGCGCTCCACGGACAGATAGCTCTCGGTGGCCGGGGGCGGGCCGATCCGCACCGCCTCGTCGGCCTCGCGCACGTGCCGCGCGTCGGCGTCGGCGTCGCTGTACACGGCCACCGAGCGGATGCCCAGCTCGCGCAGCGTACGGATGACGCGGACGGCGATCTCGCCGCGGTTGGCCACCAGGACGGTGTCGAACAGGGCCGGTGCCGCGGTGTGCGTGCCCGGTGCGTGTGGAACGGCTTGCACCGTCGTCTCTCCTCTCACGGTTCCTCCCCTCACATCCGGAAGACGCCGAACCCGCCGGACTTCTCCGGCAGCGGCGCGTGGGCGCAGGCGGTCAGGGCCAGGCCGAGGACCTGGCGGGTCTCCATCGGGTCGATCACGCCGTCGTCCCAGAGCCGGGCTGTCGCGTAGTAGGCGCTGCCCTGCGTCTCGTACTGGGCGCGGACCGGCGCCTTGAAGGACTCCTCGTCCTCGGCGGACCAGTCCTCGCCGCGCGCCTCCAACTGGTCGCGCTTGACGGTGGCGAGCACCGACGCGGCCTGCTCGCCGCCCATGACGGAGATCTTGGCGCCGGGCCACATCCACAGGAAGCGCGGTGAATAGGCGCGGCCGCACATCGAGTAGTTGCCCGCGCCGTACGAGCCGCCGATGACGACGGTCAGCTTCGGCACGCGGGTGCACGCCACCGCCGTGACCATCTTGGCGCCGTGCTTGGCGATCCCGCCCGCCTCGTAGTCCTTGCCGACCATGAAGCCCGAGATGTTCTGCAGGAAGACCAGCGGGATGCCGCGCTGGTCGCACAGCTCGATGAAGTGGGCGCCCTTCTGGGCGGACTCGGCGAACAGGATGCCGTTGTTGGCGACGATGCCGACCTGGTGGCCGTGGATCCGGGCGAAGCCGGTGACCAGCGTCTGGCCGAACTCGGCCTTGAACTCGGCGAACCGCGAGCCGTCGACCACGCGCGCGATGACCTCGCGTACGTCGTAGGGGGTGCGCGAGTCGACCGGTACCGCCCCGTACAGCCCCGCCGGATCCACCTTGGGTTCGATGGCCGGGGTCACCGACCACGGCAGCGGGCCGCGCTCCGGCAGCGTGGCGACGATGGTCCGTACGATCCGCAGCGCGTGCGCGTCGTCCTCGGCGAGGTGGTCGGTGACGCCGGAGACGCGGGAGTGCACCTCGCCGCCGCCCAGCTCCTCGGCCGTCACCACCTCGCCCGTGGCCGCCTTCACCAGCGGCGGGCCGCCCAGGAAGATCGTCCCCTGGTTGCGCACGATGACGGCCTCGTCGCTCATCGCCGGGACGTACGCGCCGCCCGCCGTGCACGAGCCCAGCACCGCCGCGATCTGCGGGATGCCCGCGCCCGACATCCGCGCCTGGTTGTAGAAGATCCGCCCGAAGTGCTCCCGGTCCGGGAACACTTCGTCCTGCATGGGCAGGAAGGCGCCGCCGGAGTCCACCAGGTAGACGCACGGCAGCCGGTTCTCCAGGGCCACCTCCTGGGCGCGCAGGTGCTTCTTGACCGTCATCGGGTAGTACGTGCCGCCCTTGACCGTCGCGTCGTTGGCGACGATCACGCACGTGCGGCCGGAGACCCGGCCGATCCCGGCGATCACTCCGGCGGCCGGCGCCTGGCCGTCGTACATCCCGTCCGCCGCCAGCGGGGCCAGCTCCAGGAACGGGGAGCCCGGGTCGAGCAGGGAGTCCACGCGCTCGCGCGGCAACAGCTTGCCGCGGGCGGTGTGCCGCGCCCTGGCCTTCTCGCCGCCGCCGAGGCGGGCCGCCGCGAGCTTGCCGCGCAGCTCCTCGCCGAGCGCCCGGTGGGCCGCCTCATTGGCCCGCCAGGCCTGCGACGCGGGATCTGCCGCGCTCGACAGCTCCGGTGCCTCGTGCATCCTGCGCTCTCCTCACCCGGTCCACGGCCTCCGCCGAAGTTAATGAGCGTTAACCTGTTGCGGTCAGGTTAACGGTCGCTAACCTCCCTGTCTAGAATTGTTTTATGGCCACCAGAACCGACGCCCCCACCCGCCGCGAGCAGATCCTCCAGGAGGCCGCGCGGCTCTTCGCCGAGCGCGGCTTCCACGGGGTCGGGGTGGACGAGATAGGCGCCGCCGTCGGCATCAGCGGCCCCGGTCTGTACCGGCACTTCGCGGGCAAGGACGCGATGCTCGCCGAGCTGCTCGTCGGGATCAGCGGCCAGCTGATGACCGGGGGCGAGCGGCGGGTCGCGGAGGCCGTGCACGGGCCCGAGGCGCTGCTCGACTCGCTCATCGAGGGGCACATCGACTTCGCGCTCGACGACCGCGACCTGATCACGCTGCACGACCGGGAGCTGGACCGGCTGCGCGACAGCGACCGCAAGCTGGTGCGCCAGTTGCAGCGTCAGTACGTCGAGCTGTGGGTGGAGTGCCTGCGCCGGGTCTATCCCGGCCTCGCCGAGCCGCACGCGCGCGTGGCGGTGCACGCGGTCTTCGGGCTGCTGAACTCGACGCCGCACCTCAGCCGCCCCGGTTCGCTGCCGGGCCGGGCGGCGACCGCGGCCCTGCTGCACAAGCTGGCGCGCGGCGCGTTCGCGGCGGCCGCCGCACCGGGCGCCGCCGAGTGACGTGCGTCTCTGGACGCTCTCGTGACTGACCGGTAACGTGGCTCTGAGCAAGCGCTTAGTAGTGTGGCCGTCGTCCGCACAGCTGCCGTAGAGACCGTCGTAGAGGGAGAGTTCTCCGTGCGCCGTACCGTTTTCAATGAGGACCACGAGGCGTTCCGGGAGACCCTGCGCGCCTTCATCGAGGCCGAGGTCGTCCCGCACTACGACGAGTGGTTCCAGCAGGGCGTCGTGCCGCGCGAGCTGTACGCCAAGATGGCGGAGCTCGGCCTGTTCGGCATCAACGTGCCCGAGGAGTACGACGGCGCCGGCCTGGACACCCACAAGTTCGAGGCCATCCAGTACGAGGAGACCGCGCGCGCGGGTGTCTCCTTCGGCGGCTCCGGTGTGCACGTGCTGCTCGCCCTGCCGTACATCAAGATGCTCGCCACCGACGAGCAGAAGAAGCGCTACCTGCCGAACTTCGTCTCCGGTCAGGAGATGTGGGCCCTGGCGATGACCGAGCCGGGCACCGGCTCCGACGTCGCGGGCATGAAGACCACCGCCAAGCTCTCCGACGACGGCACGCAC
This sequence comes from Streptomyces sp. NPDC006552, assembly GCF_040611655.1. Lineage (NCBI taxonomy): Bacteria > Bacillati > Actinomycetota > Actinomycetes > Kitasatosporales > Streptomycetaceae > Streptomyces > Streptomyces sp. NPDC006552. The sequence continues at coordinate 2,775 of NZ_JBEXOS010000042.1, read as the reverse complement.
TACGTGCTCAACGGCGCCAAGACCTTCATCACCGGCGGCGTCCACGCCGACCGCGTCATCGTCTGCGCCCGCACCTCCGCGCCGCGCGAGGACGACCGCCGCTTCGGCATCTCCCTGTTCGCCGTCGACACCAAGTCCGAGGGCTACTCCATCGGCCGCAAGCTCGACAAGCTCGGCCTGCGCACCTCCGACACCGCCGAGCTGGCCTTCGTCGACGTGAAGGTGCCCGCCGAGGACCTGCTCGGCGAGGAGAACAAGGGCTTCGGCTACCTCGGCACCAATCTCGCCTCCGAGCGCTGGGGCATCGCCTACGGCGCGTACGCGCAGGCCAAGGCCGCCGTCCGGTTCGCCAAGGAGTACGTCCAGGAGCGCACGGTCTTCGGCAAGCCGGTCGCCTCCTTCCAGAACACCAAGTTCGAGCTGGCCGCCTGCCAGGCCGAGGTGGACGCCGCCGAGGCCGTCGCCGACCGCGCCCTGGAAGCCCTCGACGCCGGTGAGCTGACCGCCGCCGAGGCCGCCTCCGCGAAGCTGTTCTGCACCGAGGTCGCCCACCGCGTCATCGACCGCTGCCTCCAGCTGCACGGCGGCTACGGCTTCATGAACGAGTACCCGATCGCCCGCCTCTACGCGGACAACCGGGTCAACCGCATCTACGGCGGCACCAGCGAGGTCATGAAGATGATCATCGCGAAGAACATGGGCCTGTAACCCGGCCGGCCTGCCTACTAAGTACAACTGACGGTATGAATCAGGCACTTGAGTCCCTGCTCGATCTGCTCGACCTGGAGCGGATCGAGCGGGACGTCTTCCGCGGCCAGTCCCGCTCCGCCGTGGTCCCGCGCGTCTTCGGCGGACAGGTGGCCGCGCAGGCCCTCGTCGCCGCCGGGCGCACGGTCCCGGCGGACCGGCACGCCCACTCCCTGCACGCGTACTTCCTCGTCGCGGGGGACCCGGGCGCGCCCATCGTCTACACCGTGGACCGGATCAGGGACGGCCGCTCCTTCACCACCCGCCGCGTCGTCGCCATCCAGCACGGGCAGCCGATCTTCCACCTCTCCGCGTCCTTCCAGACCTACGAGGACGGGCTCGACCACCAGGCCGCCATGCCGGCCGCGCCCGACCCGGAGACGCTGCCCACGGCCGCCGAGCTGCTGCCGCGGTACGCCGGTGCCTTCGTCGACCCCGGCGTCGTCCACCGCTTGCTCGAAGCGCGCGAGGCCGTCGACCTGCGCTACGTGGACGCCCCGCCGTTCGCCTCCGTCGGCGAGCCGCAGCCGCCGCGCTCCCAGGTCTGGTTCCGCACCAACGGCAAGCTCGACGGTGCCACCGACGCCGACGCCCACCTGCTGCACGTCTGCCTCGCCACGTACGTCTCGGACATGACCCTCCTCGACTCCGTGCTGCTCGCGCACGGCCGCGGCGGCTGGGCCGTCGGCGACGTCGTCGGCGCTTCCCTGGACCACGCCATGTGGTTCCACCGGCCCTTCCGCGCCGACGAATGGCTGCTCTACGACCAGGAGTCGCCCTCCGCCTCGGGCGGCCGGGGGCTCGGACAGGCCCGGATCTACACCCGGGACGGGCAGCTCGCGATCACCGTCATCCAGGAAGGCGTCGTTCGCGTTCCGCGCTGAAGGGACATAACGTCCCGTACATGGACGCACGGAATGCGGGCGCGGGTGCCGAGGGAGCCGGGGAAGAGGAAGCCGCGGGCGGGGAGAGCGTCTTCACCGTGATCATCGCCGCCGCGGCCAACCTGGGCATCGCCCTCGCCAAGGCGGTCGCCGGTGTCATCAGCGGCTCCAGCGCGATGCTCTCCGAGGCCGCGCACTCCTTCGCCGACACCGTCACCGAACTGCTCCTGCTCACCGCCCTGAAACGCAGCGAGAAACCCGCCGACGAGGACCACCCGCTCGGCCACGGCGGCGAGCGCTACGTATGGGCGCTGCTCGCCGCCGTCGCCACGTTCGTCGGCGGCGCCGTCTTCTCCCTCTACGACGGCATCCACACGCTGGTCGCGGGCGAGGAGCTGGGCGACCCGCTGGTCTCCTACATCGTCCTGGCGATCGCGTGCGTCCTGGAAGGGTTCTCGCTGCGGACCGCCGTCCGGCAGGCGCGGGGAGAGGCCGCGAGGTACCGGGCGCCCGTCGGTACGTATCTGAAGCACACGCCCGACACCGCGGTGAAGGCCGTCGTCCTGGAGGACAGCGCCGCGCTCGTCGGGCTCGCGCTCGCCGCGGGCGGGCTGCTCGGCGGGCAGCTCACCGGGTCCGGGGTGTGGGACGCGGTCGCCTCGCTCTGCATCGGGGTGCTGCTGCTCTGGGTGGCGTGGGTGCTCGGCCGGTCCAATGTGCGGCTGCTCGTGGGGCGGCCCCTTCCGGAGTCCGTCCGGGCGGAGATCCGGTCCCTGCTGCTCGCGGGGGAGCACGTCGAGGCGGTGCTCGAACTGACCACGCTGGTGCAGGGGCCCCGGGAGGCGCTCGTCGCCGCCAAGGTGGACTTCCGGGACGCGTCCACCGCCGCGCAGATCGAGTGGGCCTGTGAGGATGCGGCTCGGCGGTTGCAGGAGCGGTTTCCTGCGGTGCGCAGGGTGTACCTGGACCCGACCCCCGGGTTCGCCCAGCGCCGGGAGGAAGGGCTTCGGCCGTTCTAGGGCCGCCGGTTCGCCGTGGGGCGGGGGCGTGTTCGCGGGTGCCGCCCGGTGGGGGCTGGTCGCGCAGTTCCCCGCGCCCCTGAAATGCGCATGCGCCCCTCCACCCCATGGCGCGGGGCCACGGC
>NZ_JBEXOS010000041.1:0-70166 GCF_040611655.1 Streptomyces sp. NPDC006552 | reverse complement strand
GACTGCCTTTGAGGGGCGCGGGGAACTGCGCGAGAACCCCCACCGGCCGGGGGTCGAACGACTGCCTTTGAGGGGCGCGGGGAACTGCGCGAGAACCCCCACCGGCCGGGGGCCGTACGACTGCCTTTGAGGGGCGCGGGGAACTGCGCGAGAAGTCCCACCGGCCGGGAGTCGTACGACTGCCTACAAGGGGCGCGGGGAACTGCGCGGTCAGGTCCGTTGGCGCGCGGCCGGGACGGGATAGCGCGGCGCGGCGCCCCCGCAACCCCCAAACCCGGCATGCGGCGGAGCCGACGCGTGAGGCAGAATCGCCGCAATGAGCACCTACCGCGACCTCGCCCACCGGGGCAGCGCCCGGGCCACCGTCCTGCGGACCGTCGGCACCCGGGAGCGCCGCTCGCACCTGACGGCCCCCCGCGTCCCCACCGTCGGCATCGACATCGGCGGCACGAAGGTGATGGCGGGCGTCGTGGACGCGGACGGCGCCATCCTGGAGACGCTGCGCGCCGAGACCCCCGACAAGTCGAAGAGCCCCAAGGCCGTCGAGGACACCATCACCGAGCTGGTGCTCGACCTCTCCGACCGGCACGACGTACACGCCGTCGGCATCGGCGCGGCCGGCTGGGTCGACGCGGACCGCAACCGCATCCTGTTCGCCCCGCACCTGTCCTGGCGCAACGAACCGCTGCGCGACCGCCTCGCCGGCCGCCTCTCCGTCCCCGTCCTCGTCGACAACGACGCCAACACCGCCGCCTGGGCCGAATGGCGGTTCGGGGCGGGCCGCGGCGAGGAACACCTCGTCATGATCACGCTCGGCACCGGCATCGGCGGCGCGATCCTGGAGGACGGCCAGGTCAAGCGGGGCAAGTTCGGCGTCGCCGGCGAGTTCGGCCACATGCAGGTCGTCCCCGGCGGCCACCGCTGCCCGTGCGGCAATCGCGGCTGCTGGGAGCAGTACAGCTCCGGCAACGCGCTGGTCCGCGAGGCCCGCGAACTCGCCGCCGCCGACTCCCCGGTCGCGTACAACATCATCGACCGGGTCAAGGGCAGCGTCCCCGACATCACCGGGCCGCTCATCACCGAGCTGGCCCGCGAGGGCGACGCCATGTGCGTCGAGCTGCTCCAGGACATCGGCCAGTGGCTCGGCGTCGGCATCGCCAACCTCGCCGCCGCCCTCGACCCGTCCTGCTTCGTGATCGGCGGGGGCGTCTCCGCCGCCGACGACCTGCTCATCGGCCCCGCCCGCGACGCCTTCAAGCGCCACCTCACCGGCCGCGGCTACCGCCCCGAGGCCCGGATCGCCCGCGCCCAGCTCGGCCCCGAGGCCGGCATGGTCGGCGCCGCGGACCTCGCCCGCCTCGTCGCCCGCCGCTTCCGCCGCGCCAAGCGCCGTCGCGTGGAGCGCTACGAGCGGTACGAGAGGTACGCGCGCACGCGCACCGGCGCCGAGGGCCAGTGAGACCAGAGCGACAGGAATGCCAGCCATGACGACCGTGCCCCGTCAGCCCTCGTCCCCCGACGAGGAGCCGCCGCGCCCGGCCCAGGACCGCGCCCGGGTGATCCGCCGCCGCGCGCTCACCCTCCTGACCATCGTGCTGCTCATCGGCATCCCCGCCGGATACCTGGTGATCTCCGCGAACCAGAGCCGCAACAGCGGCAAGGACAAGGAGGCCAAGTACTCGGCGACCGGCCTCACCATCGGCTGGCCCTCCAAGGTGCAGCGCCGGCTCTACGAGACCCCGATCCCCGGGTACTCCCGCAACGTCGCCTACTACGAGACGAACAACTACAAGGTCAGTCGCCTGTACGCGCAGTTCCTCACCAGCAACGCCGGTCTGGACACCTTCTTGCAGCGGATCGGCAGCGACACCCGCGACCTCGACCGCGACAAGCTTCCGATCGCGGCCCGGGACCGGTCCGTCGCCGGCTGGGAGTTCACCGGCCCCGGCCCCTGGTACGGCCTCACCCACGCCCAGAAGAAGCCGTCCCCCACCCAGAGCATCGTGGTCAACCGCTCCAACCCGGACCACCCCATGGTCTTCGTCGTCTCGACCACCCACCCCTGAGCGCTACGCGCCAGGGGGCGCGGGCGGAGTGAACAGGGACCGCAGGATGCGCGTGGCCGTGTCGCGCAGCCAGGTGTGGGCGGGGTCGTTGTCGTGGCGCTGGTGCCAGAGCAGATGGAGGGGTACGTCCGGCAGGTCGAGCGGCAGCGGCAGTGTGGTCAGACCCAGCCGGTCGCGCGAGGAGCGGGTGGCCGCGTCGGGGAGGGTGACCACGAGGCCGGCGTCCCGGGCGAGTTGCAGCGCGGTGGCCGTGGTGGGGGCGGAGGCGATGACGCGGCGCTCGTGGCCCTGTGCGGCCAGGGCGTCGTCGATCCGGTCGCGCAGCCCTCCGCGCCGGGAGACGGTCACGTGTTCGGCCGCCGCGTACCGCTCGGCGGTCACCGGCCGTTCGGTGAGCGGGTGGCCCGGCCGCACGGCGAGGACGAGCCGGTCGCTGCCGACGAGACGGTGGCGTATGTCGGGCAGGGACGGCGGGCCCGCGCTGGAGGCGAGGTCGACCTCGCCGCGGCGCAGCTGGGGCGTGTCGTCACCCGGCTCGGCGGTGAGGCGCAGTTGCACCCCGGGGGCCTGGCGGTGCACGGCGGAGATCAGTGCGGTCCCGCAGGCGGTGGCGACGGCGTCGTGCCAGCGGACGGTGAAGACCCGCTCCAGCGCCGCCAGGTCGAGTTCCGTCCGGGCGGACAGCAGGTGGTGGGCTTGCTGGACCAGGGTGTGGACCTCGGTGCGCATGGCCAGCGCGCGGGGGGTGGGGGTCATGTGACGTCCGGTGCGGACCAGGATCTGGTCGCCTGTCGCAGCGCGGATACGGCCGAGAGAGCGGCTCATCGCCGGTGCGGTGACGTGAAGGCGGGCCGCGGCGCCCGCCACACTGCCCTCCTCCAGCAGCGCGTCCAGGGCGGTGAGCAGATTCAAGTCCAATTGCATGCCGGTAACCATACAAGTGAGAGGCATGCACCTGGTGTTAATGGTGCCCGGCTCTCAGCGGGTGACCGAGATGGCGAAGGGCGCGAATCCGCTGGACCGGATCACGTGCGGGACGAACAGGATCGCGGCCTCCGTGGCGCGGGCGGTCTCGATCCCGCCGAGGTCCGTGATCCACTCCGGCCGCCAGCCGAGGTCGGCGAGAAGCCCGCGGACGACCTGCTTGGCCTGCGGGTCCGTGCCGGAGAGGAAGGCGGTCGGCGGCTGGGCGAGCGCGGCGGGCGCGGTCATCACCGGGAAGAGCATGGTGTTGAGCGTCTTGACGACGCGCGTTTCGGGAAGCGCTTCCTGGAGCTGCTCGGCCAGGCTCGAGCCGGGGTACAGCAGGTCGGCGGGGAGTCCGTCCGGTCCGTCGAGGGTGGCGTTGGAGACGTCGACGAGGATCTTGCCCCGCAGCTCCGCACGCAGTGCGGTGAGCCGCTCCAGCGAGCCGTCGCCCGGGGTGGCGTTCACGACGACCTGCGCCGCCCTGGCGGCGTCGGCGGCGGCGCCCGGTGTGCGGTCCGCCACGGTCACCTCATGTCCTGCCCGGACGAGGGCCTGGGCGAGGCTGCCGCCGACGCGGCCGTTTCCGAGAACTGCGATCGTGGTCATGGAGTTCTGGTCCTTCCGTGCGTACAGGATGTGGGGCGCGGTCAGCGGGAGAGCGTGGCGACGGCCTCGGCGTGGACGCCGGGCGCGGCGGCCAGGAAGCTCTCGCTCTGTGGGGTCCAGGGGCGGCCCTCGGCGTCGGAGATCCGACCGCCGGCCTCGGTGACGAGCAGCGCTCCGGGCAGCAGGTCCGCGCGGGCGCCGGCGTACTGCCAGAAGGCGTCGACCCGGCCGGCGGCCACGTTCGCCAGGTGCAGGGTGGCGGGCACGGAGGTGCGCACCACGAGCGCGCCGAAGAGCATCGCGGTGATGGAGGAGCCGATGCGCCGTACGACCGCCTCGTCCTCGTCCGGCCTGGCCTGGCTCGTGGCCACGAGGCTCAGGCCGAGGTCCGTGGTCGCGGACACGTGCAGCGGGCGGCCGTTCAGGTAAGCGCCGGCGCCGGCGCGCGCGGTGTAGGTCTCGCCGGTCAGCGGCAGGTGGACCGCGGTGAGCACCGGCTGGTTGTCGCGGACGAGGGTGGCCGTCACCGCCCACTCGGGGAGGGCGTGCAGATGATTGACGTTGCCCTCGGCCGGGTCCACGACCCACCACTCGCCGGGGGGCAGGGCCCCGCCCGCGAGTTCGTCCGCCACGAAGCGGGCGGCCGGGCGCAGCGCGGCGAGGCGGGGGCGCAGGACGTCGAGGGCCGCGTCGTCGTTGGCGGCGAGGGCGCTCATCAACTCGTCGCGGCTGTGGTGGCGGACCACCTCTCCGAACCGCTCCCGCAACACCGAACCCGCCGCGCGTACGGCTTCGGCGGTCTGCGTGAGCAACTCCGCTTCGGACGCGGGGTCGGCGGGCGCGGCGATCTCGGTCGACTGGATCGAGTCGGACATGGCGGTGCTCCCAGGTGAGGAGGGGGTGGTCGAGCGGACCAGGCGAAACCGTGTTCCGTTCGCGCCTGCACCTCGAAGGTAGGAGCACCCATCATTAACTTCAAGTGCATGTAAAACACTGCTGGGATGACTCCCATGCAACTGGCGCCCTCGGGTAACCCGTCAGCGGGTGCGTTCATAGGGGCGGCGTGCTTTCGCGCGGTCGCCGCAGACGGCCATCGAGCACCAGCGGGCGCGGTCGGCGCGGCTGCGGTCGGGCAGGAACAGGCGGCACTCGCCGTCGGCGCAGGGGCGCAGCCGGCCGGGTAGTCGCTCCTCGGTGGCGGCCCGGGCGAGGACCGCCTCGACGGCCGGCCGGGCGTGCGGAGGGCTCTGGGCGGTCCACCGAAGACCGTCCGGAGTGAACTCCGGGACCTGGCGGACCCCTTCGAGCAGCGGGCTCGGCGCGGCGGGCGGGCGCTGTCCGGTCACCAGGTCCCGCAGGGTGTCCCGTGCCTCGCGCGGCAGGGCCAGTTCCGCCGGGCTGCCTTCGCCCCCGTGCTCCCGCGCCCAGCGTCCGCCGCGGACCGGGTCGCCGAGCGCGTCGCGTTCCTCGCCGTTGACCAGCGGCCTGCTGTTGAGCAGGTCCAGCAGCACGTGTCACCCCTCGTCGTCCACGCTCCCGCCCACGCGGCCGTCCGTGCTCGTCGTCAGGATCGCGTCGGCGAGAACGGTGAACAGGCGGTCGGCGCGGGGGGCGAGCGCCGGCTGGTCCCCGGCCCAGGCGAGCATGGCGATCAGTGCGAACAGGTCGTCGCCGTCGATGTCGTCCCGGGCCGCGCCTGCCGCCTGCGCCTGGGCGAGGAGGCGCGCACCGGCCGCGCGCAGGGTGGTGCACGAGGTGTGCAGCGCGGACGTGGGGTCCTTGATGGCGGCCGCCATCAGCACCGTCACGCCTCGGTACTCGGTGGTCCACGCGACGCACTCGCGGACCCACGCGACGAGGGCGCCATCGGCCGGCTGCGATGCCTCGAACTCGGCGGCCCTGGCCGTCAAGTCGTGGAAGCTCGTGTGCAGCAGCGCCTCCAGCAGCGCCTCGCGCGTCGGGAAGTGCCGCAGAAGCGTCGCGAGCCCGACACCGGCGCGGCGCGCGATGTCGCGCATCGAGACGTCGACCCCCTGCTCGCTGATGACGTCGCCGGCCACGGCGAGCGCATGGTCGCGGTTTCTCCTGGCGTCGGCCCGCATGGGTCCCTCACTCACGTGACTCTTGACTAAGTGGTTCACTGGTCCATATATTCGGATCAGTGAACCACTTATGTGGATCGCTGATCCGAATCAGCGTACCCCCTGCGGACAGAAGGAGAACGATGATGTCGGCCCCCACGATGAAGGCCATCAGGCTGCATGAGTTCGGCGGCGCGGAAGTGCTGCGCCAGGAAGAGGTGGAGGTGCCCGCACCGGCTCCGGGCGAGGTGCTCGTCCGCGTACGCGCGGCGGGCCTCAACCCGCCCGACTGGTACGTGCGCGAGGGCATGCCCGGCGTCCCTCCCGAGTTCCGGCCCCGGTTCGACCTTCCCCTGACCCTGGGGACCGACGTCTCGGGCATCGTGCACGCCGTCGCGGACGACGTCCACGGCTTCGCGGTCGGGGACGAGGTGTTCGGCATGCTGCGTTTTCCCGTCCGGATGCAGAGCGGCGCGTACGCCGAGTACGTCACCGCTCCGGCGTCCGATCTGGCCCCCAAGCCGGCCGCGCTCGATCACCCGCACGCCGCCGGGCTGCCCATGTCAGGGCTGACGGCGTGGCAGTACCTGATCGATGTCGGCCATGACCATCCCTCTCCGTTCCAGGACGCCAGGCATCGCCCGCCGGTGCTGAACGGCGACACCACGGTGCTCGTCAACGGCGCGGCGGGCGGCGTGGGCCACCTGGCCGTGCAACTCGCCAAGTGGAAGGGAGCCCGCGTCATCGCCGTGGCCTCCGGGCGCCATGAGAGGTTCCTGCGCGAAATCGGCGCCGACGAGTTCATCGACTACACCAAGGAGCGGCCCGAGGACGACGTCCGGGGCGTCGATGTCGTCCTGGATGCCGTCGGAGGGCCCACCAGCCGGCGCTTCCTGCCCACCCTCAAGCGCGGCGGCGCCCTCCACCCGGTGTACTTCGGGGAGTTCGACGACGAGGAGAACGCGGAACTGGGCGTCACCGTCACCGGCACGCAGGTCCGCGCGAACGGCACCCAGCTCGCCGAACTGGGGCGCCTGCTCGACGCGGGCGAGATCCGCGTCGCGGTCGACAGCACGTTCACGCTCGCGGACGCCCCGGCCGCGCACGCACGCGCCGCCCAGGGACACATCCAGGGCAAGATCGTCCTCACGGTCCCGTAGCCCCGTGGGCCGGCCGCACCCGAAGGGCGCCAGAGCCCCGGAGGGCGGCGTGGCCTCCGGCGAGCCGGCCTCCGGGGCCGATCCGGCTCCGGTGACCGAGGGCGCAAGAGCGCGCGAGCAGATGCCGGGCAGGCCGGCGCCCCACCCCTGGTGACGGTCGGTCAGTCCCGCGCCACGTTCGCCGCGGCCACGTTCTCGATCACGCGGCCGAGCTTGGTCTGGGCCCGGGTCAGGTCCTGGATGCGTGCGGCGATGCGGTCGCGTTCGATGACGAGCTGGTCGAGCATGGCGGGGGTCGCGACGCCGGTGCTCACGCACGGCAGGAGTTCGACGACGGTACGGCTGGAGAGGCCGGCCGCGAAGAGGTCCTGGATGAGCTGGACCCGCTCCAGGGCTTCGTCGGGATAGTCACGCTGCCCACCGGGCGTCCGCGCCGACTCCAGGAGCCGCTGCTCCTCGTAGTAGCGCAGGGCCCGCACGCTGACCCCTGACCGCCTGGCGAGCTGTCCGATGCGCATGATGCCGGCCCACTCCCTTCCTGCTCGTATCCCGCTGGTACCTCACGTCGACGTCAGGTCCAGGCTAGCAATGCCGGCTCCGGGGCAGCCCCGGGAGCGGTGCGCGTTCACGCGGTGCACGGAATGCGGCTTGCACCTCACGTCAACGTCAGGTTCTAGGGTGACGAGCGTCGGATGAGCCCGTGATTCCGGCCCGTCAAAAGAAGGCAGACCATGATGCGCGCAGCACGGTTCCACGAATACGGCGGAGCGGAGATCCTGGTGGTCGACCAGGTTCCCGACCCTCACCCCGGCCCCGGCGAGGTCCGGGTCCGCGTCGCGGCGGCCGGCGTCAATCCCATCGACTGGAAGCTGCGCTCCGGCGCCCTGCGCGAGATCTTCCCCCTGGATCTGCCCGGCATCCCCGGACGCGACGCCGCCGGTGTGGTCGACGAGATCGGCGACGGCGTCCAGGGGGTGAGCATCGGCGACCGGGTCTTCGGGCTGGGCGGCGTCACCGGCGCGACCGCGGAGTTGTTCGTCCTCTCGGCCTGGGCGCACACCCCCGCCGCGTGGAACGACGAGCAGGCCGCGGGCGCCGGTCTCGCGTCCGTGACCGCGATGCGCGGGCTCGACGCGCTCGGCCCGCTCGCGGGGCGCACCCTCCTTGTCGAGGGCGCCGCCGGAGGCGTGGGCAGCGCGGCCGTCGAGATCGCCGTGGCACGAGGTGCCGCCGCCGTGATCGGGACCGCCGGCGAACGCAACCACGCGTTCCTCACCTCTCTCGGCGCCGTCCCCACCACGTACGGCCCCGGCCTCGCCCAGCGCCTCACCGCTCTCGCGCCGCACGGCGTCGACCTCGTGCTCGACACCGCGGCCTCCGGTTCCCTGGACGACCTCGTCGCGATCGCGGGCGACCCGAAGCGCGTCGCGACGGTCGCGGACCACGCGCGCGGGCAGCGCCTGGGCACGCATGTGGCCGACGCGGTGAACGACTCCACTCTCCTGTCCGCGGCGGCGGACCTGGGCGGACAGGGCCGCTACACACCCCGGATCGAACAGACCTACCCCCTGGAGCGGATCGCCGACGCCCACGCGTACGCCGAGCGGGGACGCACCCGAGGAAAGATCGTGGTCCGCATCTGAACAGGCCGGGTCTGTGTCCGAGCAGGTCACGGGCTTTCCCACGGTCAAGCCCTGAAGGTGGCTGGTCGTCAGGCGATCTCCCGGTCGGTCCAGATGATGACCATGGCGACGCAGCGGGCCGGGCCGACGGTGACCACCAGCTCCACCGCAACCACAGCCCGGGCGGGCAACCCCCGCGGGCAGCCCACGACCTGACCCGGAATCCGTACGCTCGCTCCGCCCGGCACGCGGCCCCCCTCCGGACTTTCCGGCCCTGGCGCCGGGGCCCCGGTTGGGACGTGAGAGGGTCGGGGGCGTGAGTGAGATACCGTCGACCCCCCTGCAATACCGCTTCGACGGGCCGGAAGAGGCCCCGGTCCTGATCCTGGGTCCCTCACTGGGCACGACCTGGCACATGTCGTAGAAACCGTCTTCAGGCGTCCACGTGGTCCGAAACGATGGCGTTTGCGCCCGTTCTGGGTGCCGTGACCCCGGTGCGTCGATGGTGTTGGTGACTTTGCTGTGACTCGTGGGGCGCTTGTGGTGCCTCGTAGTTGGGGCTGCGACGGGCCTCACCGCACCACGGCCGGCGAGGCCCGTCGTGTCACATCCGACCGGTCTCGTGCCTGTTGAGGGCTGGTCACCGGACAGTCGTCTGCTCGGCTGGTGCGTCGGACGTCGGGGGCGCCGTGATCAGGCGGACGCGCGTTTTGTTGTTGATGACGTGGGGTTTTGCCGTCACGGTTTCTGCGTTTCCGATAGGGCCTATCGCTCGAGCGCGGGGATGGTTCGGCCGTCGGGAACGTCGGCGATGTCTTCGCGCAGGCTGCGTCGCAGCGGTGCGGTATCGGGTTCGTATACGAGGTCCAGCATCTACATCTGGGGTCGCGGTAGCGGATGCCATATGAGGGGTCTGCTTCCCGCACGGCGTTCTTCATCTTTTCCGGTCCGGGTTCGTGACGCGTTTTGATGAGGGGACTTGATCGAGAGTGCATTGCTGAGGTCCTGCAATGCTCGTGTGGCGTCGCGTTCCGGCTGCTCATAGGGCTCGGGTGAGCATTCTTGGGGTTTGCGGGTGGAGTTGTTGCGGTGGGCGGGGCGATGGTGAGTGCTGTCCCGGGTCTGGGCCTGGCTCCTGACTTCTCCGACCATGGTGTCCTGATCTCACCCTGTCGGCTGGTGGCCGGGGACGGTGCGTTGTCGGTGCCGGGCCGGCGGGGCGTGTCCCGATAGGGGCGTGCTGTTCGTTATGGCGTCTCACGATTCTGACCGCCCCTGGGCCCGGTTCCGGCAATGTGACGCGTTGGCGGACCGAGCCGGAAGGGGAAACGAGCATGGCCACTGCGACCGTGCCCACGGCAACAGCAGCAGTTGTGCACACGTCGCCGTGGTTCAGCTGGGGAGATCGTGCTGGGAGTGGATACGCATTGCGACGCGCATGTGGCGGCGGTGCCGTCGGTTACGGGGACGGTTACGGGCAGGGGTGAGTTCCCGGCCACTGCGGCGGGTTATCGCGAACTGCTGAAGTGGGCAGGGAACGGGCTGTGTGCGTCGGGCGGGTGTGGAGGGGACCGGCTCGTATGGGGCGTCGTTGTCCCGTTATCTGCTGGCGCGGGGCGTCGATGTGTTTGACGTGAACCGGATAGACCGGGCTGATCGTCGGCGGCGCGGTAAGCCGGATCCGCTGGATGCGCAGAACGCGGCGCGGGCGGTGCTGAGCGGGCGGGCGCGGGCACGGGCCAAGGCGGGCGACGGGCCGGTGCAGATCGCGCGTATGTACAAGCTTGCGAAGGCGTCGGCGGTCAAGGCTCGCACGCAGGCCATCAATCAGCTCAAGTCTGTTCTTGTCACCGCTGATCCCGTCCTGCGGGCGGAGTTGGCGCCGCTGGGCAGTGTCGAGCTGGTTCGGCTCTGTGCGCGGTTGCCCGGCTCGGTCGTTGATGGCGAGGGCGGTGAGGAGATGGTGTTGCAGGCCACTCGGATCACGCTCGGGCTGCTGGCGTGCCGGATCGGCCAGCTTTCTGAGCAGATCGAGGACGTCGAGGCGCGGATGGCACGGCTCGTGGCGTGCCATGCTCCGCAGTTGCTCGAGGTGGTAGGGATCGGTCCGAACACGGCGGTCGCGTTGCTCTTCGCAGTGGGCGACAACCCGGAGCGCCTGGAGAGCGAGGGGTCGTTCGCTGCGCTGTGTGGGGTCAGCCCGGTGGAGCGTTCTTCGGGGCGCCGGCAGTTCCGTCGCCTGAACCGGGGTGGTGATCGTCAGGCCAATGCAGCACTGCACCGCATCGTGTCACCCGCCTGCGCGTTGATGCGCGTACGCAGAGTATTACGAGCGCCGGCTGAAGGAGGGCAAGCCCCGGCGGGAGGTCATCCGCTGCCTCAAACGCTACGCGGCCCGGGAGGTCTCCCCCTTGGCCCGGCAGCTGCCGCTCAGCCTTCCTTGCTGAGGTGTCGCTTCGAAGGGGACGGGAAACAGATAGCGCTGCTAGCGGCCTAGGTGGTCGTCCGCAACTGTGCGTGTACCCGTCAGCATGCAGGTCATCAACTAGCAGTTGAAATTGGCGGCTTGCTCGGCGACTGCGGAATCGGATGGTACATATTGCGGCTCCACATCACGTCGGGCACAGGTCAAGGCAGGAGCGTATGCAGTCGTTCGACTTACGCCTGGAGCAGCGGTCGGTGCGCCTGTGGGACCGCCACAGACTCTGGCTCAGGAGACCCCAGCGGCGAGGCTGGGCAGGGACTCGCAGCCGAGAACTAAACGCTGCTCTGCACAAGTTGCGTATCCCGCTCGAGGAGGCTGTCGGAGTCCGCGGCGTGCTCGGGTCGTGGCGTCCGAACTGGGCGGCCTGTGCGCTGAGTGTCGCAGTGGGCTGGGTGACCATGTGGGCTATGCGGCAGGTCTCGACCGCACTGGCAGAGGCCGGGGGCGCGCCAGCTGGTGGTGCGCTGATGACGGCTCAAGCCGGTCCGCACATGATCCCGCTCCTCGGCGCTTCGTGATGTGGAGCGTCTGTCCGACGAACCCAGACCTCTACGTAATCGAGCGGCTGCGGGAAGGTTACGGAACTGCATCTCCCGTTCGTACAACCATTTGCTTCTGTGTTGAAGGTCACCTTGAAACCGCCCGTCTTGTCCGGTTCGCCGCCGAAGTGCTCCCTGGTCAACGAAGGTAAGAAGCACTTAAGTTCACGCCGGTAACAATGAGAACTTCATGAGCAGGGCGTGGAGGGTATGCAAAGGCTGGGGCGGGGACCGTCTGGGCGGCGTTGGTGGGGGGTGATCGTCAGCGCGGCGCTTGGTGCGGGTGTGCTGCCGGCGCTCACCACGGTCGGCGCGCCCGTGGCAACGGCGAGTACAGCGGCTTCGGCGAGCGCGGAGTCGACGGGGCCGGCGGCCTCGGAGGACGAGGCGCTGGCCAGGGCGAAGAAGTCGGGGGAGCCGGTAGAGGTGGTCTCCCAACGGGGCGAGAGCAGCGAGGTCTTCGCGACACCACAGGGGGATCTGGAGGCTCGCGAGTATCTGCGTCCGGTGTGGACGCGACAGGACGGCGGCTGGAAGCATGTCGACACGGACCTGGAGGTGACCGGGGAGGGGACGGTCACCCCTAAGGCTGCGACGGTCGGCCTGCAGTTCTCCGGTGGTGGCGACAAGTCGCCTCTGGTCAAGCTGCAGCGCGCGGGACGCACCCTGTCTTTGTCATGGCCGACTGTTCTACCCAAGCCTGAGGTGAGCGGAGACACCGCCACCTATCACGACGTGCTGCCCGGCGTGGACTTGCGCATGGGCGCCCAGGAAGACGGTTTCACCCAGCTGTTGGTGGTGAAGACGGCCGAGGCCGCAGCCAGCAAAAGCCTGGCCGAGCTGCGCCTCGAGCTGGCTTCCAGAGGCCTGGACGTCAACGAGACCGCGGATGGTGGGCTCACGGCCACCGACCCGGGCGCCAAGGGTGCCGTCTTCGAGGCCCCCAAGCCGATGATGTGGGACTCCAGCACCGGCACAGCGGCCGGATCGACCGCCCCGGCGACCAAGGCCGCCCTGTCAGCAGCGGCTGACAGCGCAGATGCCGAACCTGCTGCTGGCGAGTCGGGCAAACTGGCTCCCGTCGGCGTCAACGTGCCTGACACGCAAGACGAGCTGGTCCTGACCCCGGATGCAGATGTGCTCAAGGGCAAGGACACGCGGTACCCAGTGTTCATCGACCCCCAGTGGTACTCGCCGCGGACCTCGGCGTGGACGATGGCGTCGAAGTACTGGGCCTCGTCCCCTCAGTGGAAGTTCAATGGCGACTCCGATGCCGGTATGGGCTACTGCAACTGGAACTACTGCGAGCCCAATGACACCAAGCGGCTCTTCTACCGCATCCCCGTATCCAAGTTCGCAGGCAAGTCGATCCTGTCGGCCGAGTTCGTGGTCCGCAACACATGGTCCGCCTCGTGTAGCAAGCGTGAGGTCGAGCTATGGGAGACGAAGGGCATCTCAGACAGCACCACGTGGAACTCACAGAACGCGTCCGGGTTCTGGATCAAGCAGGTTGCCTCGGACTCCTTCGCCTACGGCTACTCCGGCTGCAGCGCCAAGGACGCGGAGTTCAATGTGAAGTCCGCGGTCCAGACGGCCGCGAACGACCATGACTCGACCATGACGTTCGGCCTGAAGGCCGGCAGCGAGTCAGACGGCTACGGCTGGAAGCGGTTCTCCGACAAGGCTTACCTGCGCGTCCACTACAACCGCCCGCCCGCGCAGATGAAGACCTCGCAGCTGACCATGGAGTACGGCGGCACGTGCAAGCCGTCGTCCAAGGCCGCACACGTGCGCACCCTGGGCAAAATCTACGCGAACAATGTGACCGACCCGGACGGCGACAGCGTCTCCGTCCAGTTCCAGGCCGCCTGGGACGGCGGCTCGTGGAATCCGGCCAAGACCACGGCCAAGAAGTCGGGTTCGGACTTCGCGATCAGCCTGCCGTCCTCTATCCCCCAGAACAAGACGGTCAACTGGTACGCCCGCGTGTACGACGGGGCGCAGTACTCGCCTTGGTCGTACGCCGGTGATCCGCAAGCTTGCTACTTCGTTTATGACACCAAGGTCCCCAAGGCACCCTCGGTCAGTTCGGGTGAGTACCCGGCCTCCGACCCGGAGGACCCCAACGACCCGTGGTACGACGGCGTGGGCCGCTACGGTTCGTTCCAGGTGAAGGCCGCCGAGACCGATGTGACCACGTACTGGTACGGCGTCAATGGCGACCCCACCTCCAAGAACAAGATCACCACGTCGGGTGGTGCTGCGCAGATCGCGAAAGTGCTCCCGGCCAAAGCGGGCCTGAACTTCTTCACAGCGCAGGCATTCGACTCCGCCGGCAACGGCAGTGAGATCCGCACCTACCGGTACCGGGTCAAGGCCGGTCAGCCGGAGCGTGCTACCTGGCAGCTCGACGAGGAAGCGACCGCGACCGAAGCGAAGGGCTCGACGTCGGCGCGCACTCTGGCCCTGCACGGCGGGGCGACACCGGGCGTAGAGGGCGTGCAGGGCACCGCGGTGCACTTCAACGGCACCGACAGCTACGCCTCGACGGACCTGACGCCGGTGAACACCAGTGGTGGCTTCGCGGTGTCGGCCTGGGTCAAGCTTGACAAGATCCCGACCACCACGGCAGACGTTGCGGTGATGCCGGGCAACTCGGCGCCAGGACTCGAGCTGTACTACTCGAGCACCTACGGCTGGTCGTTCAACCAGTACAAGACTGACGACGTCAACGGCGGCATCGCGCGCGCCGCTCAGGGCAACACCAGCAAGGTCACAGCGGGGACCTGGACGCATCTGGTCGGGTCGTACTCCTCGACCAACGATCTTCTGCAGCTGTTCGTGGACGGCAAGCTTGCCGCGTCCACGCCCTACAGCACGCCGTGGGAGGCGCGGCGCGGTCTGCAGATCGGCGGCAGAAACCTCACCGGAACCTCGGAGTGCTTCTTCCCCGGCAGCATCGACCAGCTGCAGATTTTCGACAAGCCGTTGGCGCAGGACGAGGTCGACAAGCTCAACGCCAAGCAGACCATCGGTGACCCTGGCCGCCCCGCCATCGCCGTCTTCGACCTGGACGAGCCGTCGGACGCCACCGAGATCACCGGTCATGGTGGGGTGCTGCCCGCCAAGTACAGCGGCAAAGTGACCCCAGGCGTCGAGGGGATCGCGGGTAATGCCACGCGTTTCGATGGTACGTCCGGCTACGCGAAGATCGGGCAGACCAGCGGGCCGCACGTGAACACCGAACGCAGCTTCACCGTCTCGGCCTGGGCCCGCCTCGATAAGAAGCCGGACGGCGCCGCGGTCATCACTGCGCAGGCAGGCAAGGACAAACCCGGCTTCGAGCTGTACTACTCGTCCGCCTACGACCGGTGGGCGTTCAACCAGTACTCCGCGGACGCCCCCGACGCCACCCCGGTGCGCGCCATGCAGCCTGACGGTGTGAACGTGTGCGCACCGGTCAACGGCCAGAGCCCGTGTGTGGGGCGGTGGGTGCAGCTGATCGGCGTGCACGACACCATCGCCAACACGCTCACTCTGTACGTCAACGGCGTCAAGGCCGGCTCGACCACCCTGGTGGATGCCTTCTACGCGGACCAGTCGATGTACATCGGCGCCAGTAACTACAGCGGCGCCATGGGCGCTTACTTCCCCGGCACCATCGACGACGTCCGCGTCCTGGACCGGCCCGTCTCTGCTGAGGAAGCCCAGCAGATGTTCAAGCAGCGTGCCCTGGTCAAGGGCCGTTGGAACTTCGAGCAGATCCAGGGCACCCCGGCCACCACAGCGGACCTGTCCGACAACGCCAACACCATGAACCTGGGAGCCCAAGCGCACCAGGGCGCCGGCTGGATCGACAACAGCGGTCTGGAACTCGACGGCACCGATGACTACGCGGCTGCTTCCAAGCAGCCGTTGGACACCTCGGCCAGTTTCACCGTCACCGCCTGGGCTCGAGCCGCGGCCATCCCAGACCACAACGTGTCCGTGCTCAGCGCGGACGGCACCCACACCAGCCCCTTCGACCTGCACTTCACCCCGGATCCCAAGGATCCTGCAGGACTGGGCAGTTTCACGGCTGACCTTCACGACCAGGACGTCGCGGCCCCAGGGATGGCGAGCGTCTCCAACACCGAGATGTACCCGGTCACCGAGTGGAACCACCTGGCCCTGGTCTACGACGGGTTCGCCAAGGAAGCGCGCCTGTACGTCAACGGCGTTCTGCAGGAAACCGCCTGCAGCGACGACAACGGTGACGGCAATGCCGACGACACCTCGTGCCAGGACCTCATCGCCTGGGCAGAGAACGTCCTCACCTTCAAGACCGGAGGCACCCTGCAGGTAGGCCGCGCCAAGGCGGCCGACAAGTGGGGCAGTTACTTCCCCGGCAACATCGATGACGTGTGGGCCTTCCAAGGAGCGCTGAACGACAGCCAAGTCCAGGAACTGTCCGGCCAGTTCTTTGACATCCCCACCGACGTCCCCGCCGGATCCTGACCGCTGGGCCGGGAGCAGCAGATGCTGCTCCCGGCCCAGCCCCTTCCCAATTCCTCGTGGGCACCGCCCGCCGGCGCCCCCCAGACCTGGATGACGCATGTCCAAAACCAGAACGGCCCGCCAACGAGGCGGGCTCCGACGACCAGCGGTAACGCTGCTGTCCACAGCATTGGTCGCCTCGCTCCTCCAGCTCGTGGCTACTCCCACCGCAGGCGCCCTACCGGGGCTGCCGAACGCAGAGAAGCCCGTCAAGGGCGCGCACTCCATCCGCGTAAAGCCTCGCACCTTGACCAAGGGCCCCCGCGTCCCGGCCAAAGCCCCTCACGCAACATGGCCCAAGTCGACCACCACGACCGTGATCCTGCCTGACAGTAAGGTTGACAAGAAGCTCGCTCCGGCCGAAGACCAGCCCGTCAGCATAGGGCCGGCCGCCCCTCGGCGAGCAGGCAAGACGCGGTCGAGCGAGTCCCGGGTGACCGCTGTCACCACCCGGGTACTGGACCGCAAGCACGCAAAGCGCGCTGGCGTGAAGGGCATGCTGTTCACCCTGACACCGCAGAAGACCAAGACGGCACCTGAGCCGTCCGGCGATGTGTCGGTGGCCGTGGACTACAGCGCCTTCAAGACCGCCTTCGGCGGCTCCTATGCCTCGCGACTGACGCTGGTGGAACTGCCCGCGTGCGTGCTGACCTCCCCAGACAAGAAGAACTGTCAGACCGGGAAGCCCATCTCCACGGCCAACGACACCAGCAGCAGCACGCTCACGGCGAAGAGCATCACCCTTCAATCGGGCACCGCGACCGTCTTGGCCGCTGAACCGGCGGCGTCAGGCGATAAGGGTGACTACAAGGCGACCCCGCTGTCGCCGTCGTCCGCATGGAAAACGAACCTCAACACCGGTGACTTCAATTGGTCCTACCCCATGGGCACCCCCGGAGTGCCCGGTGGCCTCAAGCCCGACGTGAGCCTGTCCTACTCCTCCGGCTCCATCGACGGCCGTACGGGAGGCACGAATAACCAGGGCTCGTGGGCCGGGGACGGCTTCGACCTGTCCCCGGGCTTCATCGAGCGGCGCTACAAGCCCTGCGCAGACGACGGCGTCAAGAACGCCGATGGCAACAAGCCCGGAGACCAGTGCTGGGGCTACGACAACGCCTTCATCACCTTCAACGGCAAGGGTGGTGAACTCGTCGCGACCGGCAAGGATGACGAGTTCAAGCTGAAGCAGGACGATGGCACGCGCATCGCCCGTCTGAAGTCCACCAATCGAGGCAACGGCGATGACGACGGCGAGTACTGGCGGCTGACCGCGCCCGACGGCACCCGCTACTACTTCGGATACAACCGGCTCCCGGGCTGGGCCGACGGCAAGGAGACCACCGACTCGACCTGGACCGTACCGGTCTTCGGCGACGACGTCGGCGAGCCGTGCCACGCCGACGCGTTCGCCGACTCCTGGTGCCAGCAAGCCTGGCGGTGGAATCTTGACTATGTCGTCGACCCGCACGGCAACGCCATGGCCTACCACTATGGCAAGGAGACCAACTCCTACGGCCGCAACCTCAAGGCCACAGACGACACCTCTTATACCCGTGGTGGCTACCTGCAGCGCCTCGACTACGGGCTGACGTCTTCCAGGATGTTCGCCGATAAGCCGCTGGCCCAGGTGGTCTTCGACAACGCTGAGCGCTGCCTGCCCCAGGATGGTGTGACGTGTGCCGCCGATACGATCGATAACAAGGCCGCCTACTGGTACGACACGCCCTGGGACTTGAACTGCAAGGCGGGCACGGACTGCGACAAGGGCCGCTTGTCGCCCTCGTTCTGGACGCGTAAGCGGCTGACCGAGGTCACCACACAGCTCCTCAAGTCCGACGGCACCTACGGCAAGGTCGACTCCTGGAAGCTGAACCACCGCTGGGGTATGGCCGACACTGACTACCAACTCCTGCTCGACAGCATTCAGCACACCGGTGAATCGGCTAGCCCGTCCATCACGCTGCCCAAGACAACCCTCGCCTATACGCAGTTGGCCAACCGGCTCGACAAGACCGGTGACGGCTACGCACCGTTCATCAAGGCCCGCCTGTCCACGATTGCCGACGAGTCCGGTGGGCAAATCGACGCCAACTACTCGGCGCCGGTGTGTGACTGGAGCAATCTGCCGACGCCGGAGACGAACACCACGCGGTGTTTCCCGCAGTACATCGGCGGTGACAGCGAAAGCGACCCCGAACTGCAGTGGTTCAATAAGTACGTGGTCAACTCGGTCACTGCGACCGACCGCACCGGTGGTTCTCCCGATCAGGTCACGAAGTACCAGTACCTGGGCGATGCGGCCTGGCACTTCGATGACGACGACGGTCTGACCAAGGAGAAGAGCAAGACCTGGTCGCAGTGGCGCGGCTACGGGCAGGTTCGCGTACAGACCGGCGGCCAGGGTGGCGCCGACGCGATGAAGACCCAGAAGGACTCGTACTTCCTTCGCGGCATGGATGGCGACCGCAAGAACAAGTCCGGCGGTACCAAGTCGGTCACCGTCGCCCTCGGCGACGGCGAGGGCGACGCGATCACCGATCATGCGTCCTCTGCCGGGTTCGAGTACAAGTCCGTCACGTTCGACAAGCCCGACGGCAAGGCCATCTCCAAGCAGGTCAGCCAGCCCTGGCACTACGAGACGGCGAAGAAAGTGCGCGACTGGGGAACCGTCACGGCCAACTTCACCGGCACGCTCAACACCTACAACTGGACCTCCCTCGACGACGGAGCCGGGAGCAAGTGGCGCAAGACCTACAGCTCCTATAGCCATGACACTGTGGCCGGCAGGGTGACTGTCCAGCACGACGCAGGTGACACGTCCACCGCCTCGGACAACCGCTGCATCCGCACCGATTACGCCACCAACACGGCTGCCAACATCCTCAACCTGGTGTCCCGTGTGGAGACCGTCACTGGCGCCTGCGACGCCACGCCCGACCGGTCCAAGGACGTCGAGTCCGACGCCCTGACGGCGTATGACGGCAAGGCATACGGAGAGGCGCCGACCAAGGGGGACGTGACCGCAAGCGCCACGCTCAAGAGCCACGACGGAACGAAGGCCACCTACCTGGAGTCAGGTGCCACGTTCGACTCCTACGGCCGTGTCCTCACCAACACCGACATCACGGCGGACGTCACCGCCACGAGCGGTGCAGCACCGGTGCGCAGTCCGCGCAGCGACGGACGCACCACCACCACGACCTACTCACCCGCTACCGGACTTCTCACTCAGACAAAGGTGACTACGCCGCCGGCCAAGGCGCTGGACGCCACCACCGCGCAGACCACGACCAAGGATTTGGATCTGCGCGGCCAGACGGTCAAGCAGACCGACACCAATGGCAACGCCACCGAGTTTGCCTACGACGCTCTCGGCCGTTCCATCAAGGTCTGGTTGGCCGACCGTCAGAACACCCAGACCCCGAACTACGAGTTCTCCTACACGTACACGGAAGGCAAGCCGGTAGCGGTTGCCACCAAGACACTGGACAACAACGGTGGCCAGGTCGCGACCTATGTGCTGTACGACGGTTTCTTGCGCTCGCGTCAGACCCAGACACCAGGTCCTGACAACGGCTCCCTGGTTACGGATGTCTTCTATGACGAGCGGGGACTGGAGGCCAAGACCTTCTCGCCGTACTACACCACGGTCAAGCCGAGTACAGATCTCTTCAAGCCTGCTGACGCGCTCAGCGTGGAGAGCCAGACTCGTACCAGTTACGACGGTTTGAACCGGCCCATCCAAGTCCAGCAGATCGCTGGCAATGGGGACGGCGGAACAGTCCTGAACACCACGAAGACCATCTATGGAGGCGACCGGATCACGGTCATTCCGCCCGTCGGCGGTACCGGAACCACCACGGTAAGCGACGCGCGGGGCAACACCACGGAACTCCGCCAGCTTCACACCCGCAGCGCCGACGCCGCCTATGACAGCACGGTCTACCACTACAACCCGCGCGGCGAACTGGACAAGGTCACCGACCCGGCCGGCAGCTCGTGGACGTACACCTACGACCAGCTGGGCCACGAAAAAACCGTGACCGACCCCGACCGGGGAAAGACGGTCAACGAGTATGACGACCGCGGCCAGCTCGTCTCCGTCGACGACGCACGTACCGACGTGCCCAAGCTCGTCACTGTGTACGACAACCTCGGCCGCAAGACCGAACTGCACGAGGGCAGTGCGACCGGATCGCTCCGCGCCAAGTGGGTCTACGACACGGTCAGTGGCGCCAAGGGACAGCTCGCCGAATCCACGCGTTACGTCGGCGACCAGGCGTACACCTCGAAGATCAACGCTTACGACCGGCGCTACCGTCCGATCAGGACGGCCGTGGTCATTCCTGCTGCAGAAGGGAAGCTGCAGGGCACCTACCAGACCGGAACGACCTTCAAGCCGTCCGGCCTCGTCGCATCCATGAGCTACTCCGCGGCAGGTTCTCTGCCCGGTGGCTCGGTCAACTATGACTACGAGGACCAGACCCTGCGCCCCACGTCCGTTTACGGCCAGGGCATGACCAGCAGAGTCAGCTACAGCCTGACCGGCAAGCCTCAGCAGTTCACGATGGGCCTGACCGATGGCACCAAGAAGGCTCAGGTCACCAACACCTACGAATGGGGCACCCAGCGGCTGTCCAACTCGCGCGTCGACCGCACCGGCCAGAGTGGGGTGGACCGCAGCGTCACCTACGGCTACGACGAGTCGGGCAACATCCTGTCCATGTCCGACGTCTCACGGACTGGGATAGACAACCAGTGCTTCACCTACGACTACCTCAACCGCCTCTCGGAGGCGTGGACCCAGAACACCACTGCATGCGCTGCCGCACCAGCCGGTGACAAGATCGGCGGCCCGGCGTCGTACTGGCAGTCCTACACCTATGACAAGGCCAGCAACCGCAGCACCGAGACCCTGCACGACCCCACGGGTGACGCTTCCAAGAACATCAAGCGCACCTACGCCTACCCGGGCCCCGGACAGCCTCATGACCACGGTCTGAAGTCCGTCACCACGACCGGCCCGTCCGGAAGCAAGACCGATACCTACGACTACGACGCCACCGGCAACACAACGGCTCGACCGGGGCAGAGTCTGGCCTGGGACTCCGAAGGCCACCTCGCCAAGGTCACCGAGGGCGCCAAGACCACGGAGTACGTCTACGACGCCGACGGCAACCGTCTGATCGGTCGCACCAGCACCGGAACCACGCTCTACCTCGGGCACACAGAGGTCACCATCGCCAAGGGCGCGGACACGGCCAAGGCCACCCGCTACTTCGACCTCGGCGGTGGACAGAACGCCATCCGCAGCGACGACGGCACCTTCGACTTCACCATCGGCGACCACCAGGGAACCGGCCTCCTCTCCATCGACGCCGTCGACTTGGCCATCGCCCAGCGCCGAAGCGTGCCCTTCGGCGGAACCCGCGGCGAAACACCAAAGAACTGGTCAGGCAGCAAGGGTTTCGTCGGCGGCACGGACGACACCACCGCCACCGGCCTCACCCACCTCGGAGCCCGTGACTACGACCCCGCAACGGGCCGATTCGTCTCCGTCGACCCGCTCCTGGAGACCGACCACCCGCAAACTCTCAACGGCTACGCCTATGCCGCCAACAATCCCGTCACCTCATCGGACCCGACCGGTCTCTCGTCGTTCTCCTGCACAGGCAACGAGTGCGATGCCGAAGCGCAGTTCATGGAGTCGCATGCCGCGCCGGACATGATGAAGGGTGAGTCATGGGAGGACAAATACCCGTGGGAAATGGCGCACCTGAGCAACTACGACAACCGGGTCTTCACCAACACCTGTGACCTGGTCTGCTCGGCGACGCTCGACTACGCCATGAAGGCACCCAAGATCACCAACGCGAACATCTGTGGTGTGTCGGTGAGTAACGGGTGTGACGCCGGCTTCCGTGAACGTGCAGGACAAGACCTCAAGGACCTCACAGTCCTCGACGACTACTACAACTGCATGGTGCACCACGACGACACGGCTTGCGACGTCGCCGGTGGCGCATTCTCATCCGGTGGCGCCAGCATGGCTGGTGGTGCGGCGGTCACCCTCTCGAAGAGATTCGAGGGGCGCCTGCTCAATCGGGCTGAGGTCTATGCGGACAGTGCAGCGGCGCGAGCAGCTGTTGACGCGCAGATCGCCGCCAGGCTGTTTGGCAAAAAGAAGGCAGGACTGGCTGGCGTGCTGCGTACCAACGGTGGCGATGCCCAGATGCTTCTTTCGGTGAGCGGTGAGAAAAGGCAGCGAACAGGCGTCGTTCCTGACGTGGGGACAAAGGGCAACCCGGTCCGCTACCGTGCGACCGCTACGGGAAACAATAGTCGCGAGTTCGATACGGAGTACAAGATGCTCACGTATATCGCCAACCAACTCGGTAAACCTTCTGACGTGAGCGGGTCTCTCACCCTGTACTCTACTCAGCAGGCGTGTGTCTCTTGCACCCCCGTCATCGGCCAGTTTGCTCAAGAGTTCCCGAATATCAGAATCAACTACACGTCGGGCAAGTGAGGTAGAGTCGACGTTCTGAACGAGGGTTGAGGGTGACCATCCCGCGGACGGTCACCCTCAACCATTGCTGATCAAAGAGCAGGAGAGTGTCATTTTGACTACCCCAAAGTTCCCCGAAGTTGAGCCATGGTCGCCCCTTCATCAGGCGGTCGAAATGAGCGAATACGAGGAGCTTGCATCGCTCCTTGACTCCGGGGCCGATCCGAATGAAATTTGCTTCGGCTTCACTCTCTTGCAGCATGCGATCGAGCTTGAGGGTGACTCGGCGCTGCAGTCCGGAACCGCGGTGAATGCGGCCCTGACTGCGATTGTGCTTGCATATGGAGCGGACCCCAACTTCACATCGGATGGCGGAAAAACTGCTCTGGAAATGGCGCAGAGGTATAATCATGAACCTGCGATTCGATTGCTGAATAAATTCCCGGGCAAGCGGAGCGCTGGCTAGCCTGCCCTGTACGGCGTCCGCTACTCGCCATGCCTGATCGGACGCCACAGTACATTCCGGCCGGTCGCGAGTGGGTCACCGTGGTGGGTCGGCACTGCGAGGCGGGCGACATCCTGGCCGCCGACGCCGAACTCCCCGCCGACCTGTGCCCCGGAGACCTCCTCGCTGGGGGAGAGACGGTCGACCCCGCGCCAGCGAGGATGTTCCGTGCTGGGGCGTCGGCCAGCCCCCAGCCGGGGCCGC
Organism: Streptomyces sp. NPDC006552; assembly: GCF_040611655.1. NCBI lineage: Bacteria > Bacillati > Actinomycetota > Actinomycetes > Kitasatosporales > Streptomycetaceae > Streptomyces > Streptomyces sp. NPDC006552. The sequence continues at coordinate 46,885 of NZ_JBEXOS010000041.1, read as the reverse complement.
CACTCCGCCCAGCCCTACGGCCCCGCCGACTGGTGGTGCGTCCAAGACCAGCCCCGCATCCCCGCACTGGGCACGCTGTCCGCGGTCGTCGGCCTTCTTCATGAGCCTATTCTTCTTTCGTCTCGGCGGTCTTCATCCCTGGCTCGTGCGAACGCCGCGGCGCCCGGCGCTTCCTCACCGGCTGCCTGCTGCGCCTCGACCTGCCGTCCTCGTCGGCGCGCTGATGATCATTCCGGGCCTGCTGTACACCTACTACGTCCACTGCCGCGGCTACGGCCCGATCTCCTACCCGCGCTACTTCACCGACATCTACCTCGGCCTCGGCGACGAGCCCCTCGACTGGGCTGGCCCGTCCTGGCCCGGCCTCGTCCACGTAGCGCCAGGCGGTGGCCTGCGATATCGCGATCCCGGCGCCGAGCTGGGCGAACGTCTCGTTCTTGCGCAGGTGGACCAGCGTGAGCAGTGCCTGGTCGAAGCAGCCGAGCTTCCGCCAGCGGGTGTTGCGTGCGCGGCGGTGCTCGTAGAGCAGCCAGGAACATGCTCGACGAGCTCATGCGGGACGGAACCAACAGGGCCTTTTCGGTCGCTGGTGTGCTGGGTGGAATCACCACGCCAACGACGAGGGGCCCTGCCTCGTCACCACCCCGGCTGACCAGCCCATTTCACCCGCCCGCACAGGATGAAAGAGGTTCAGTGATCGCCCCCCGCTCGGCTGCCCGCCAATGCCGGTCCCGGACCAGTTTTGAAGTTCGATCAGTCATGGATCTGCCTGAACTGTGGTTGCCCAGCGAAGAACGGATCTCGGGAATTCTCCCTCGCCGCAGCATCCTCGCTGGGAGAATGGGCGGGTGCTGTCCCGAGTCCGAGGTCTGACTCATGACTACCTTGGCCGAAGTGCCTGGATCACACCCTGTCGGCTGCGGATTGAGGACGGTGCGTTGCCGGTGCCGGGTCGGCGGGGTGTGTCCCCGTAGGGGCCTGCCGATCAACAAGGCTCTCTCACTTACCTGACCGCCTGACGCCACCCGGTACCGGCAACGCGACGCGTTGACGGGCTGAGCAGAGAGCAGAGGGACGGGCATGCGCTGCGGCGAGACGGTACGAAAGGTCTTCCACCTGGTCAGACGTACGTACACGGCACCCCAGTCATAGGGGCGGTAGTGACTGATGAGAGGGTCAGGCAGGTGAGTGAGACGCCGAAGAACACCCTGCAATACCGCTTCGACGGGCCGGAAGACGCCCCGGTCCTGATCCTGGGTCCCTCACTGGGCACGACCTGGCACATGTGGGACCGCCAGGTGCCCGAGCTGGCCAGACAGTGGCGGGTGTTCCGTTTCGACCTCCCCGGCCACGGTGGCGCCCCCGCCCACCCGGTCGGTTCCGTCGCCGGGCTCGCGGACCGGCTCCTCGCCACGCTCGACGCGGCCGGCGTGCAGCGCTTCGGGTACGCGGGCTGTTCGCTCGGCGGCGCGATCGGCGCCGAGCTGGCGCTGCGCCACCCGCAGCGCGTCGCCTCGCTCGCCCTGATCGCCGCCTCGCCGCGGTTCGGCACCGCCGACGAGTTCCGCCAGCGCGGTGTCATCGTGCGCAGCAACGGCCTGGACCCGATCGCCCGCACGTCGCCCGAGCGCTGGTTCACCTCCGGGTTCGCCGCCGCGCAGCCCGCCATCACGGACTGGGCCGTCCAGATGGTCCGCACCACGGACCCCGGCTGCTACATAGCCGCCTGCGAGGCGCTGGCCGCCTTCGACATCCGCGCCGAACTGGGCGCCATCGGCGTCCCGACCCTCGTCCTGGTCGGCTCGGAGGACCAGGTCACCGGCCCGGCGCAGGCCCGTACGCTCGTCGCGGGCATCCCGGACGCCCGGCTCGCGGTGGTTCCCGGCGCCTCCCACCTGGCCCCGGTCGAGCAGCCCGCGGCCGTCACAGACCTCCTCGTGCGCCACTTCTCGTCCGCCTGGCTCCCGGCCTACGACACCGGCCAGCACGCCATCCCGGCCGCGCCCGTCAAGCCGGTCCTCGCGCCGCCGCCCCCGCCGGTCGCCCCCGTCGCCGAGATCGCCGCGGCCGCGCAGCCCGAGGCGGCCGTCCGCCCCGACCGGCACGACGTGGGCCTCAAGGTGCGCCGCGCCGTGCTGGGCGACGCCCACGTGGACCAGGCCCTGGCCACCGCCGACGACTTCTCCGGCGACTACCAGGAATTCGTCACGCGCTACGCCTGGGGCGAGGTCTGGAGCCGCCCCGGCCTGGACCGCCGGATGCGGTCCAGCGTGGCCCTGACCGCCCTGGTGGCCAGCGGCCAGCTCGACGGCCTGGCCGCCCACACCCGGGCGGCGCTGCGCAACGGTCTGACCGCCGACGAGATCAAGGAAGTCCTGCTCCAGACGGCGGTCTACTGCGGCGTCCCCGCGGCCGGCGCCGCCTTCAAGGTCGCCCAGCAGGTGATCCGCGAGGAGACGACCCCGCCGGAGTGAGCGGCAGGCAGGTAGCGCGCGCACCCGGCTCCCCGCGCCCGTGCGGGTCCGAGAGGAGCAGGATGGAGCCATGAAGCTCACGAAGAAGTCCCACTCCTGCGTCCGCCTGGAGAAGGACGGACAGACCCTGGTCATCGACCCCGGCGGGTTCTCCGAACAGGACGCGGCCCTCGGCGCCGACGTGATCCTCGTGACCCACGAGCACCCGGACCATTTCGACGAGGCACGGCTGCGCGCCGGGATGGAGGAGAACCCCGGCGCGCGGATCTGGACCCTGAAGTCGGTGGCGGAGCAGCTCGCCGCCGCGTTCCCGGGCCGGGTGCACACGGTCGGCCACGGGGACACCTTCACCGCGGCCGGTTTCGACGTCCAGGTCCACGGCGAACTGCACGCCGTCATCCACCCGGACATCCCGCGCGTCACGAACGTCGGCTACCTCGTCGACGCGGGCACGGTCTTCCACCCCGGCGACGCCCTCACCGTCCCCGACCACCCGGTCGGGACGCTGATGCTGCCCGTGATGGCGCCGTGGAACAAGATCTCCGAGGTGATCGACTACGTACGCGAGGTGAAGCCGGACCGCGCCTACGACATCCACGACGCGCTCCTGACCGATCTGGCCCGGCCGATCTACGACCGGCAGATCGGCGGCCTCGGCGGCGCGGAGCACCTGCGGCTGACGCCCGGCGACTCGGCCCGGCTCTGACCCCGCGGACGTCGAACGGGCCTTAGCGGCCGAGGAGTTCGAGCACCTCGTCCGTCGTGCCGAGCTCCGCGATCCGCGGGAAGATCTTGCCGAAGGAGTGCTCGTGGGACGCGGCGTCCGTGTCGGTCGTCGCGTCCGTCACGATCACCTGGTGGTAGCTCAGCTCGAACGCGGAGCGGGCGGTCGACTCGACGCCGATCGACGTCGAGATGCCGCCGAGCACGATCTGGGTGACGCCGCGCCGGCGCAGCTGGAGGTCGAGCTCGGTGCCGGTGAACGCGCCCCAGTGCCGCTTGGTGATCACGATGTCGTCGCCGAGCGGACCCAGCTCGGCCGGGAACTCGGCGAACTCGGGCGGCGGCGCCTGCGTCATGCCCGGCCCCTCGGACCGGCTCATCGGCAGGTCGCCGCCGTCGGGCGACCAGGTCACGCGGACACGCACGACGGGGAGCCCCTTGGCGCGGAAGGCGTCGGCGAGCCGGGCGCCGTTCTTCAGCACCTCGGCGGAGGGGTGCACGGTGGGCAGGCCGAGGATGCCGTTCTGGAGGTCGATGAGGACGAGGGCGGGGCGCTCGTCCAGGGGGGTGCTGATGCTCATACTCGGCAGGCTACCTGTCTGACAGGAAAACTTGCAAGGTTGCCTGTCTATGTGCCGAGGTGGCACGGGCCCGCTGTCGGACCCGCCCGGTAGGTTGGGACGCATGCGCATTGCTACGTGGAACGTGAACTCGATCACCGCGCGCCTCCCGCGCCTCCTCGCCTGGCTGGAGTCCAGCGGCACGGACGTGCTCTGCGTCCAGGAGACCAAGTGCTCGGCGGAGCAGTTCCCCACGGACGAGCTGCGGGAGCTGGGCTACGAGGCGGCGGTGCACGCGGACGGCAGGTGGAACGGGGTGGCGGTGCTCTCCCGCGTCGGCCTGGAGGACGTCGTCCGCGGCCTGCCCGGCGACCCGGGCTACGACGGCGTCGAGGAGCCCCGCGCCGTCTCCGCGACCTGCGGCCCGGTCCGCGTCTGGTCGGTCTACGTGCCGAACGGCCGCGAGGTGGACCACCCGCACTACGCGTACAAGCTCCGCTGGTTCGAGGCGCTCACGGCGGCCGTCGCGGGTGACGCGGGCGGCTCCCGGCCGTTCGCGGTCCTGGGGGACTACAACGTGGCGCCGACCGACGACGACGTCTGGGACATCTCGCTCTTCGAGGGGGCCACGCATGTCACCCCGGGTGAGCGGGGGGCGCTGGCCGCGCTGCGGGGCACGGGGTTGTCCGACGTGGTACCGCGGCCCCTCAAGTACGACCGGCCCTTCACGTACTGGGACTACCGCCAGCTCGGCTTCCCGAAGAACCGGGGTATGCGGATCGACTTGGTGTACGGGAACGCGGCGTTTGTTTCGGCGGCGAAGGATGCGTATGTCGATCGCGAGGAGCGTAAGGGGAAGGGGGCGTCTGATCACGCCCCCGTGGTGGTGGATCTGGACGTGTGACGCGGCCGCGGCCCGGTGGGGCTCCTCGCGCAGTTCCCCGCGCCCCTCAACGGTGGTCGTTCGGCTGCCGCACCGTCGTGGCTGGTCGCGCAGTTCCCCGCGCCCCTGAAGCATGCGGCTTCGCCGCAGCTCCAGCGCCCCTCAGGGGCGCGGGGTCAGGGTGGTGAGGGGCACCGCATGTGCCAGCGCCGCCAGCCCCGCGTCACCCGGATGCAAGTGGTCCCCGCTGTCGAACTCCACCCGCATCCGCGACGGCTCGGCCGGATCCCGCAGCACCGCGTCGAAGTCGAGCACCCCGTCGAACCCGGACCCGGGCCCCCGCAGGAACCCGTTGACCGCGACCCGCTCCGCGTCGGCCGCCGCCGTGCACAGCGCCTCCCCTCCGCACGGGGTGATCGTCGCCCCGACGACCCGCAGCCCCCGCGCGTGGGCCCGCCGCGCGACCTCCCGCAGCCCCGCCTCGACCTGCTCCGCGCTCGCGCCCCAGCGCACGTCGTTGACGCCTTGGAAGACCACGACGGTCCGCGCGGAGGTCTGTGCGAACACGTCCCGGTCCAGCCGGCGCAGGGCGCTGACCCCGCCGGTGTCCGTGGAGATCCCGTCCCCGGGGTAGCGGTCGGCGACCACCCGGTTCGCCGAGATGCCTGCGTTCAGCACGCCGTAGCGCGGCACGTCCGACTGGGCCAGCAACCGCCTGGCCAGGACGTTCGGCCACCGCCTGTTCGCGTCCGGCGTGGAGCGCACGCCGTCGGTGATGGAGTCGCCCAGCAGCACCACGGAGCCCGGCCCGCCGCCGACGTCGACGCCCGTGAGCAGCGGCCAGTACGCGAGCGTCGCGGTGTACGCCGTGCCCGCCGCCTCGGCCGCGTGGTCCCCGGGCCCGCTCACGTACGACGTCTGGAGGGCCTGGCTGTGCACGGGGGCCGCGGCCACCGGATCGGGGAGGTGGAAGCTGATCAGCAGGTCGGCGTCGGCGGGCACCCGCAGGCCGACCGGGTCGCTGTAGGCCTGGGCGCCCGCGGGCAGCCGGGCGCCCCGCGCGCCCCGGAACCGCAGCGGCACGGGCGCGCCCCGCGCCGCCGCCCCGGCCTCCCGTACCGCCACCGAGGCGCTCCCGATCCGTACCGGTGTCGACGCGAACGTGTTGTCGAGGCGGATGCGCACCCGCGGCCCGCCCACGCTCGTGTGCACGACGAGCCGCACCGTGCGGTCCGCCCAGGGACCCACCGCGGTGTACCCGGCCGGGGAGGCCGCCCAGGTCCCGGTCCACCCCGTCGTCGCCGCGCGCACCGAGAGCGCGAACACGTGCAGCGCGGCGCCGCCCGTGGCCCGCGGCAGCTCCACCGAGGCGATCCGGCGGTGCGCCCTGACCGGCACGGTCACGACGTACAGCCGTGTCCTGTCGAGGAGTTGGCCGCCCGGGGTGTTGCGGTGCGGCAGCGCGACCGTCTTCGTGGCGAGCGGTCCGGCGCGCCAGTCGGGGGCGGTGAGCGTGTACCCGGAGCGCGTCCCGTCCGCGTAGCGCACGGCGCCCGGACCGCGGGCGTCCCCGCCGGTGCCGGCGACCAGGAACGCCAGCGCGTCGCCCTGGCCGCTCACCCGGACCCGCTGGCCGTTCGCCCGTACGTTGTCGGGGCCGGACCCCGCCGAGCGCGGCCAGGTCAGCCGCGCGCCCTCAACTCCGAGGCCGGTCCCCGGTGTCCAGCCCGCGGCCGTCAGGTCCTGCGCGGACAGGGAGCCGCCCGCCCCGTCGAAGTCCGCCCGCGCGGGTGACCGGTCGTCGCTGACCGCCCGGTTGTCGAAGAGCCGCTCCAGCGGGAGCGGCCCGGGTCGGTGCGGGGCGGCGGCCTGGGCCGCCGTGTGCGGGCAGAGCCCCGCGCAGAGGGCCAGCAGGACGGTCGTTCCCCAGGTGCGTCGGCGCAAGACCGGCTCCCTTCCGTGTCGCGGCCGGTGTGACAGGTGCGCCACGAAGGTAGGAAGGGGGTGGGAAGGCGTCAACGAGGTACGCCCGAATGCGGCGTGAACTCACCGGGAACGTAGGCCAGCGCGCCTGTGGTGCGAGCGCGGGGCCGGATGCGAGGGTGGACGGTATGAAGATCCCTTTCGTGGACAACTGGCGCAAGAGGCACGGCGCCGCGGCCGTGGCCGTCTTCCCGCCGGACGGTGCCGGCGCCGCCGGAGTCGGTGAACTCCTCGCCGAGTGCGAGCTGTTGCGCGCCCAGGCCGAGCGCTCCGGCGTCGAACTCGACGACTCCGTCCGGTCGTTGGAGGCCCTCGACCAGCTGGTGCCGCGCTGGCGGGAGGACGAGGAGGCGCTGCTCTGGCTCGGCAACGACGCGGGTCTGTACCTCGGCACGGTCCTGGTGCGCCGGGTGCCCGGCGCCGCCTGGGTGATCTGGCCCAACGGGCAGCCGGTGGTGCGGCTCGCGTCGGGCCGGGAGATCGACGTCGTGGAGGCCGGCCAGGCCTGGGCGGCGAGCGGCGCCCCCGAGTTGTCCCAGTTCTACGCCGAGGCCGCGGAGTCCTAGGACCTGTCGTTGAGCCGCAAATACGGTTAATGCCCATAAGTGCGTGTCGTCTGCTAAGTCCCATATCTGCATGGATAGTTTGCGCGGACCGACACAGCTGAGAGTGGGCAGGTACTGCCATGGCCGTCGATCCGTTGATCGAGCTGCGTGACGTGAACAAGTACTACGGGGAGCTGCATGTCCTGAAGGACATCGACCTCACCGTCGGCAAGGGGGAGGTGGTGGTGGTCATCGGCCCCTCGGGGTCGGGCAAGTCGACGCTCTGCCGGACGATCAACCGGCTGGAGACCATCCAGTCCGGATCCATCCGGCTCGACGGACAGCCGCTGCCCGCGGAGGGCAAGGCGCTCGCGCAGCTCAGAGCCGAAGTCGGCATGGTCTTCCAGTCCTTCAACCTCTTCGCGCACAAGACGGTCCTGCAGAACGTCTCGCTGGCCCAGGTGAAGGTCAGGAAGCGCAAGAAGGAAGCGGCCGACCGGCGCTCCCGCGAACTCCTCGACCGGGTCGGGCTCGCCGCGCACGCGAACAAGTTCCCCGCGCAGATGTCCGGCGGCCAGCAGCAGCGCGTGGCCATCGCCCGCGCCCTGGCCATGGACCCCAAGGCCCTGCTCTTCGACGAGCCGACCTCGGCCCTCGACCCCGAGATGATCAACGAGGTCCTGGAGGTCATGCGGCAACTGGCGCGCGAGGGCATGACGATGGTCGTCGTCACCCACGAGATGGGCTTCGCCCGCACCGCCGCGGACCGCGTCGTCTTCATGGCCGACGGCGCCGTCGTGGAGGACCGCGCCCCCGAGGACTTCTTCACCCACCCCGAGAGCGAGCGCGCCCGGGACTTCCTCTCCAAGATCCTCAAGCACTGACGGGGGAGTGCAGCACGCATGTCGCGCACATCGCTACAACTGCTCGCCGCCCTGGCGCTGACGGCGCTCGCCGCCACCGCCTGCGGCAAGGACGGCAGCCCGCCCGTCAAGGGCCCGGCTGGAGACCGACTGCCCCGGTACGCCGTCGCCCAGGGGTTCTCCCTGCCCGCCTCCCGCACGTGGGAGAAGGCCGAGCGCCGGGGCCACTTCGTCGTCGGCGCCAAGGAGGACCAGCCCTACCTCGGCGAGAAGAACCCGGCGAACGGCGTCTACTCCGGATTCGACATCGAGATCGCCAAGATGGTCTCCGCCTCGCTCGGCCTGGACCCCAAGAAGATCACCTTCAAGACGATCGCCTCCGCCAACCGCGAGACGGCCCTCCAGAACGGCCAGATCGACTACTACGTGGGCACCTACACCATCAACGACAACCGCAAGAAGCTCGTCGGCTTCGCCGGTCCCTACTATCTGGCCGGTCAGTCGCTGCTCGTGCGCACCGACGAGGACGGCATCAAGGGACCGGACGACCTCGACGGCAAGCGCGTCTGCTCCGCCGCCGGGTCCACCCCCTACCAGCGCATCCAGGCCGACCACCCCGAGGCGGACCTCGTCGCCTACGACACGTACTCGATCTGCGTCGACAACCTGCTGACCTATCAGGTCGACGCCGTCACCACCGACGACGCGATCCTGCTCGGATTCGCCGCGAAGGCGCCCGACGAGATGAAGCTGGCCGGCCGGCCGTTCTCGAAGGAGCCCTACGGCATCGGCCTCCCGAGGAGCGACAACGCGCTGCGGTCCGCCATGAACGACGCCCTGGAGGCCCGCCAGAAGAACGGGGACTGGAAGCGGGCGTTCGCGGCGACGCTCGGCCTGTCCGGCGCGCCCGCCCCGAAACCGCCCGCCGTCGACCGCTATCCGGCGAGCTGAGGAGGGGCCACGTGAATGTCCTGACCGACAACTTCTCGACGTACTGGAAGGGCTTCCTCGGTACCGTCGAACTCACCGTCTACGCCTCGATCCTCGCCCTCGTGCTCGGCTTCGTCATGGCGTCCTTCCGCGTCGCGCCCGTCGGCTCCTTCCGCGCCCTCGGCACCGCCTGGGTCACCGTCCTGCGCAACACCCCGCTGACGCTGCTCTTCTTCGCGGTCCTGCTCGGGCTGCCGCGCTTCGGGCTCGTACTGCCCTTCACCGTCTTCGCGGTACTCGCGCTCGGCTGCTACACCTCCGCGTTCATCTGCGAGGCGCTGCGCTCGGGCATCAACACGGTGCCGCGGGGGCAGGGCGAGGCGGCCCGCAGCCTCGGCATGACGTTCGCCCAGACGCTGACCGCCGTGATCCTGCCGCAGGCCTTCCGGTCCGTCATCCCGCCGGTCGGCTCCACCCTCATCGCCCTCGCCAAGAACTCGGCGATCGCTGGCGCGTTCAGCGTGGTCGAGCTGCTCGGCACGTACAAGACCCTCAGCGAGCTCGGCTACAACATCATCTGGACGTTCGTCTGGATCGCGCTCGGCTACCTGATCATCACGCTCGCCATCAGCGCGGTCTTCAACCTCCTGGAAAAGCGCTGGGGAGTCGCCCGATGACGCGCACGATGAAGGCGCTCGACCACAGCGCCACCGCCCTCTACGACATCCCGGGCCCCAGGACCGAGCGCCGCCACCGCCTCTACGGGCTGATCTCCACGCTGCTCGTGCTCGCGCTGCTCGGCTGGGTCCTCTATCTCCTCTTCGACACCGACCAGTTCACCCGCACGAAGTGGACACCGTTCGAGTACAAGGGCATCCAGGAGCTGTTGCTGCGCGGCCTCGGCAACACGCTCAAGGCCTTCGCCCTCGCGGCCGTCCTCTCGCTCGTGCTCGGCACCCTCCTCGCCGTGGGGCGCCTCTCCGACCACTGGCCCGTGCGCCGGCTCGCCACGCTCTTCGTCGAGTTCTTCCGCGCCATGCCGGTCCTCGTGATGATCTTCTTCATCTACGTGGCCCTGAAGGCGGAGCCCCTGTCCGCGCTCGTGGCGGGCCTGACCCTCTACAACGGCTCCGTGCTCGCCGAGGTCTTCCGCTCCGGCATCAACTCCGTGGAGCGCGGGCAGCACGAGGCGGCCTACGCGCTCGGGATGCGCAAGTCGCAGGTCATGACCCACGTCCTCGTGCCGCAGGCGGTCCGGGCCATGCTGCCAGCCATCATCAGCCAGCTGGTGGTGGCCTTGAAGGACACCTCGCTCGGCTATTTGATCACCTATGAGGAGTTCCTCCATGCCGGGAAGCTCATCGCGTCGAACCTCGACTACGATTTGCCCTTCATCCCCGTGGTGATGGTGATCTCGCCGATCTACATCGGGATGTGCATGGTGTTGTCGTGGTTCGCCCGGTGGGTGTCCAAGCGCCAGCGGCGCAACCCCAAGACGGACGCCGCGGACGTCGCCGCGGCGGAACCAGGGACGCTGCTGCCGGGGGTGCAGTAGGCGGAGCATGGGCAGTCACCGCCCAGCAGCCGGAGATCACTCCGCACATCCCGTGCGGAGAAGGTCAGCTGCGCGCGGGACGGGACGCGCCTGCTTGCCGAGGCCGAGCGGGCCCTTGTCGCATTCGTACGCGACAGGGGCACCGCTCCCCTTGGTTCTCACAGCCTTAGCTTCAGGAGTGGCCGCAGAAGAGGAAGACCGGCCGCGTCGCCGGCCCGGCCCGCCGTCAGCCGCGCCAGGACCACGTCCTCGGCGATCCCCGGTTCCAGGCGGTACCGCTCGGCGCCGATCCGGAAGGCGCCGCGGTCCGGGCCCGGTTCGCGGCGGGGCGCGAAGACGTCGTGCCGGCGCACCGTCAGCTCGGGGCCGCCCGCCTCGCGGCCCACGACCAGCAGCGACTCGGCGTTGCCGGGCAGCCCGGAGAACGCCTGCTCGCGGCGGAGCCGGCGCTTCCCCAGGGAGCCGCGGGCGAGCCGGCCCGGCGCGGCGCCGACGCCCGCCGCGATCAGGCCGGGGACGAGGATGCGCACGTCTTCCGTCATGGGCGCGCACTCCCACCAACACACGCACCGGTGTTCAAGGGGGTCCTGACGGCCGTACGAACTCAAGTTACGCTGCGCAGACGCCTGTTGACCGGAGGTACTGATGAGGAGTCCAGTCGCGCGGAATCTGGCCCTGTGCGCGGTGGCGGCGTCGATGGTGGCGGTCGGGGCAGCGGCCCCGCCCACCGCGGCCGCCCACGGCCCGGGCGGCGCCGGGGGCGCCGCCCGGAAGGCCCCGGTCGCCGTCGGATACGGCGGCGCCGTGGCGAGCGTCGACGCGGACGCCTCGGCGGCCGGGATCGAGGTGCTGCGCGCCGGGGGCAACGCGGTGGACGCCGCCGTCGCCACCGCGGCCGCGCTCGGCGTGAGCGAGCCGTACTCCTCCGGCGTCGGCGGCGGCGGTTACTTCGTCGCCTACGACGCCAGGACCCGCACGGTCCACACCCTCGACGGCCGCGAGACGGCGCCGCTGACGGCGGGCCAGGACCTCTTCCTGGAGGACGGCAAGCCGCTCCCCTTCGACGCCGCGGTCACCAGCGGCCTGAGCGTCGGCACCCCCGGCACCCCCGCCACCTGGCAGGCCGCGCTCGACGCGTGGGGCTCCAAGCGGCTGCCCGCGGTGCTCGCGCCCGCGGAGCGGCTGGCGCGCCGCGGATTCACCGTCGACGACACGTTCCGCGCGCAGACCGCGCAGAACGAGGCACGGTTCCGCGCCTTCCCCGACACCGCGCGGCTCTTCCTGCCGGGCGGGCGGCTCCCGGTCGTCGGCTCGACGTTCAAGAACCCCGACCTGGCCCGTACGTACCGGGAGCTGGCCCGTGAGGGGACCGGGGCGATGTACCGCGGGGACATCGGCGCCGACGTCGTCAAGACCGTCAACAAGCCGCCGGTGGCCCCCGGCTCGTCGTACCCGGCCCGGCCCGGCAAGCTCTCCGCGAAGGACCTGAAGGCGTACCACGCCCTGTTCCGGGCCCCCTCGAAGACCTCCTACCGCGGGCTCGGCGTCTACTCGATGCCGCCGTCCTCCTCCGGCGGCACCACCGTCGGCGAGGCCCTCAACATCCTGGAGCGCACGGACCTGTCGAAGGCGTCGAAGACGCGGTACCTGCACCGGTTCATCGAGGCGAGCCGGATCGCCTTCGCCGACCGGGGCCGCTGGGTGGGCGACCCCGCCTTCGAGGACGTGCCGACCGAGCAGCTGCTCTCGCAGCGGTTCGCCGACGCGCGGGAGTGCCTCGTCTCGGACGACGCCGTGCTCAAGAGCCCGCTCGCGCCCGGCGATCCCCGCCACCCCGGCGCCTGCGGCAAGACCGGTGACAAGGCGGCCCCGACGACGTACGAGGGCGAGAACACCACCCATCTGACCACCGCCGACAAGTGGGGCAACGTCGTCTCCTACACCCTCACCATCGAGCAGACCGGCGGCAGCGGCATCACCGTGCCCGGCCGCGGCTTCCTGCTCAACAACGAACTGACCGACTTCTCCTTCGCGCCCGCGAACCCCGCCGTCCACGACCCGAACCTGCCGGGACCCGGCAAGCGGCCGCGCTCCTCGATCGCCCCGACGATCGTGCTCGACCGGGCCGGGCGGCCAGTCGTCGCGCTCGGCTCGCCCGGCGGGGCCACCATCATCACCACGGTCCTGCAGACCCTGACCGGCTTCCTCGACCGGGGCCTGCCGCTCGTCGACGCCATCGCGGCGCCCCGCGCCAGCCAGCGCAACGCCGCGCAGACCGAGCTGGAACCCGCCCTGTACGACAGCGCGCTGCGCGGGAAGCTGGAGGCGATCGGGCACTCCTTCAAGGCCAACCCGGAGATCGGCGCCGCCACCGGCGTCCAGCGGCTTCCGGGCGGCAAGTGGCTCGCCGCCGCGGAGACGGTGCGGCGCGGCGGCGGCTCCGCGATGGTGGTCGACCCCGGCCGGTGAGCCGGCCCGCTCACACGTCCCTGCGGCCCACGACGACCAGGGCGAGCGCGACGGCCACCAGCGGCCAGGCGGCGAACACCGCCCAGGCCCCGGCGACCGTCGCGCCGCCGTAGGCGTCGGGGCCCCAGCCGTACAGCGTGACCAGCCGCTGCCAGGCGTGCTGCACCATCATGTGCCGCATCCGCTCGGTCCACGGGCGGTCCCCGCCGAAGAACAGCGGCAGCATCAGCAGCACGAAGACCGTCGCCACCATCGTCGTCGCGCTGTGCCGCAGCAGCACACCCAGGCCGAACCCGACGAGCGCGCAGACCGGTGCGAGCAGCGCGGAGGCGGCGACGGCCCGCAGCGAGGCCGGGTCGGTGACCGGGGCGGCGGCGCCCCGGCCACCCAGGATCGCCTGCGAGACGGCGAAGGAACCGAGGGCGCAGAGCAGTCCGACGCCCGTCCACAGCCCCGCGGTCACGGCCGCCTTGGCCAGCATGACGGCCCGGCGCGCGGGCACCGCCGCCGTCGTCGTGCGGATCAGTCCGCTGCCGTACTCGCTGACGACGGCGATCGCGCCGACGCTGCCCGCCGCCAGCATCAGCGTCAGATAACCCTCGGCGGGGAACGCGTCGCCCAGCGCGAAGACGTGGTCGCGCCGGGCGTCCGCGGCCATGCCGGGCAGGTCCTGGTAGTCGCTCCACGCGGCGAGCGCCGCGGTGGTGAGCACGGTCAGGGTGACGGCCGCCAGGATCCACGGGGTGGAGCGCAGGGAACGCAGTTTGATCCACTCGGCGGCGAGCAGGTCGCGGAAGCGGACAGGGGCGAGGCCGGTCATCGGGCGGCCCCCGCCGGGTACTCGACGCGGTCGGCGGTCAGTTCCATGAAGGCTTCCTCCAACGACGCGGTGCGGGTGGTCAGTTCGTGCAGGACGACGCCGTGTTCCAGGGCGAGGGCGCCGATCCGTGCGGCGGGCAGGCCGGTCACCACGAGGCGCCCCTCGCCCTCCGCGCTCACCGCGGCCCCGGCCGCCGTGAGCGGGCCGGCGAGGGCGCCGGCGCGTGCGGCGCCCACCACCACACCGGTCCGCGCGGCGCGCGCCGCGAACTCCCGCAGCGGCTCCGCGGCGACGAGCCGGCCCCGGCCGATCACGATCAGCTCGTCGGCCGTGGACTCCATCTCGGACATCAGATGGCTGGAGAGGAACACCGTGCGGCCCTCCGCGGCGAGCCGCCGGAAGAGCCGGCGCAGCCACAGCACGCCCTCGGGGTCCATGCCGTTGAAGGGCTCGTCGAACAGCAGCACCGGCGGGTCCCCGAGCAGCGCCGCCGCCACCCCGAGCCGCTGCTTCATGCCGAGCGAGAAGCCGCCGACGCGCCGCCCGGCCGCCTCGGCGAGGCCGACCTCGCGCAGCACCTCGGCGACCCGCCGGCCGGGCAGCCCGTTGGAGCGGGCGAGCGCCGCGAGGTGGGCGCGGGCCGTACGGCCGCCGTGCACCTGCTGCGCGTCGAGGAGCGCGCCGGCGTGCCGCAGACCGCGCGGGAGCGAGGCGAACGGCACCCCACACACCGCGGCAGCGCCCGCGTCCGGCGCGTCCAGGCCGAGGATCACCCGCAAAGTGGTGGACTTGCCCGCCCCGTTCGGGCCGAGGAACCCGGTGACGACACCGGGCCGCACGGTGAAGGACAGCCCGTCGACGGCCGTCCTGCGGCCGTACCGCTTGGTCACTGCGCTGACTTCGATCATGTGCTCCACCGTGCCGGGCGGGACCACGGGCGCACATCGGCCCCGGGAATGCATCCCACGGAACGATGACCGCACGCGCCCCCTCCTCGTACGCTCACCGGTGTGAACGCAACCTCGTCCGCCCGCACCGCCGCCGCCTGGGCCGGGCTCGCCCTGTATCTGCCGACGGGTGGCCTGGTGCTGTTCGGCTCCTCCGCCGTGCTGCCGTCGGTGCGCACGCTCGGTGTGGCGCTGTCGGCCGTGCTGCTGACCGGCGTCGTCCGCCGGGTGCCGCTGCTCGCTCTGACCGCCGTGCTGCTCGGCACCCTGCTCGCGATCACCGTCCTGCCCACGCACGGGCCGGCCGACGAGGCGCGGCAGACGACGGTGGCGGCGTTCGTCGCGGCGGACGTGGTGCTCGGGTATCTCGTCGCCACCCGCTCGCGCCGCCAGTGGGCCGTCGGCGTCGCCCTGTGCGGCGTCGCGCAGACGGGGGCGGTCCTGGCGTTCGTGCACGCCGAGAACCTCCTCGCGTTCGGGATCGTCGCCGTCCTCGCGCTGCTCGTCGCCTGCATGGTGGGGCTGCTCGGCCGCGAGCGGCGCCACCACGCCGCCGCGCTGCGCGAGCGGGCCGTGACCGAGGCCGTGACCGCCGAACGGCTGCGCATAGCGCGGGAGTTGCACGACATGGTGGCGCACGGCCTGGGCGTTGTCGCGATCCAGTCGGGGGTCGCGAGCCGGGTCATCGAGACCCAGCCGCAGGAGGCACGGCAGGCCCTGGAGGCGGTCGAGGCGACCAGCCGCGAGACCCTGCGGGGGCTGCGCCGGGCGCTCGTCGCGCTGCGCGGGGCCGAGCCGGGCGGGGCGGCGCCGCTCGCGCCCGCCGCGGGCCTCGCCGACCTGGGACGGCTCACCGAGGGCACCGCCCGGCACGCGGGCGTGCGCGTCGAGGTGGTCCGGGAAGGCGCGCGGCGCCGGCTCCCGCCGGACGTCGACCTGTCGGCGTACCGGATCGTGCAGGAGTCCCTGACCAATGTGGTCCGGCACGCGGGCACCGACACCTGCCGCGTCCGGATCGCGTACGCCGACGACGCGCTGTTCCTGGAGGTCGTGGACGCCGGGACGGGAGCGGCGCCCACCGTGCCCGGGACGGGGATCACGGGGATGGGGGAGCGGGTGAGCCTGCTGCGCGGCGAGTTCAGCGCCGGACCGCGGCCGGAAGGCGGGTTCCGGGTGGCCGCGCGGATACCGCTGCCGGGAGCGGCGCGATGACCGTACGGGTGCTGCTCGTCGACGACCAGCCGCTGATCCGCTCCGGGCTGCGGGTCCTCATCGCCGACACGGCCGACCTGGAGGTCGTCGGCGAGGCGGAGGACGGCGCCGAGGCCGTCGGGCTGACCGCGCGGCTGCGGCCCGATGTCGTGGTGATGGACATCCGGATGCCCGGCACCGACGGCATCGAGGCGACCCGGCGGATCACGGCGGCGGGCTCCGGCAGCCGCGTCCTCGTGCTCACGACCTTCGACGAGGACGCCTACGTCTACGGGGCGCTGCGGGCCGGCGCCGCCGGGTTCGCGGTCAAGGACATGCGGCTGGAGGAGATCCTCGCCGCGATCCGGGTGGTCGCGGCGGGCGACGCCCTGATCGCCCCCGGTGTCACCCGCCGCCTGATCGCCGACTTCGTGGACCGGCCCGAGCCGGCCGCGCCGCGCCCGCGGCGGCCGGCCGAGGGGATCACGCAGCGGGAGCGCGAGGTGCTGACCCTGGTCGGTCTCGGCCGCTCCAACCAGGAGATCGCCGCGGAACTGGTCATCAGCGTGGCCACCGCCAAGTCCCACGTCTCCCGCCTCTTCACCAAACTGGACGCGCGCGACCGCGTCCAACTGGTCATCACCGCGTACGAGTGGGGGCTCGTGGCGCCGTCCTCCTGACCGGCCCCCCCGCCACGGCAGGTGGCGGACCCGGTGGAGGAGCCAATTACTGTACCGGTATTTGTATCCGGTATAGGAATCGCCGCTCGGGTACGCTGGTGCCATGGTGCGAACCCCTCTGACCCAGCAAGAGCGCGAACGCGGCGAGCGTCTCGGCCGGTTGCTGCGCGAGGCACGGCGCGGGCGCAGCATGACCGAGGTCGCCGCGGCGGCGGGCATCTCCGTGGAGACGCTGCGCAAGATCGAGACGGGCCGGGCGCCGACGCCGGCCTTCTTCACCGTCGCCGCCATCGCCCGCGAGCTGGGCCTGTCGATGGACGAGCTGGTGGTGAGCTGCGCCCTGGTGCCCGCCTGAGCCGGCCGGGGTGGATGCGGCGGATGCGGCGGAAGGGGCCCGGCGGCCGGGTCACCCGCAGGGGTGCGAATCGGGACCGGAGCAGCGGGTTGCCGACGATGGTCTTGGCAAGCCTTCCGGGTGGGCTTACGTTCGTCCCTCTACGACTGGGTCTACGGGCGTAGACACCCAGCCGTGCCGTCCGACGAAGGGACACCGCTGCCGTGCCGTCACGCGATCTGCTTGCCCGCCACCGCGCCGCTCTGCCGGACTGGCTGGCGCTGTACTACGCCGAACCGATCGAACTCACCCACGGCGAGGGCCGCCACGTCTGGGACGCCGAGGGGAACAAGTACCTCGACTTCTTCGGCGGCATCCTCACCACGATGACCGCGCACGCCCTGCCCGAGGTCACCAAGGCGGTGAGCGAGCAGGCCGGCCGCCTCATCCACTCCTCGACGCTCTACCTCAACCGCCCCATGGTCGACCTCGCCGAGCGGATCGCCCGGCTCTCCGGCATCCCCGACGCCCGCGTCTTCTTCACCACCTCCGGCACCGAGGCCAACGACGCGGCGCTGCTGCTCGCCACCGCCCACCGCCGCTCGAACCAGGTCCTGGCGCTGCGCAACAGCTACCACGGCCGCTCCTTCTCGGCCGTCGGCATCACCGGCAACCGCGGCTGGTCGCCGACGAGCCTGTCCCCGCTGCAGACGCTGTACGTGCACGGCGGGGTCCGCAGCCGGGGCCCCTACGCCCAGCTGTCCGACGCCGCGTTCGCCGACGCCTGCGTCGGGGACCTGCGGGACATGCTCGGCCAGACCCGCGGCGACGTGGCGGCGCTCATCGCCGAACCGGTGCAGGGCGTGGGCGGCTTCACCTCTCCGCCCGACGGCCTCTTCGCGCGCTTCCGCGACGTCCTCCAGGAGCACGGCATCCTGTGGATCTCCGACGAGGTACAGACCGGCTGGGGCCGCACCGGCGACCACTTCTGGGGCTGGCAGGCACACGGGCAGTCCGGGCCGCCGGACATCCTCACCTTCGCCAAGGGCATCGGCAACGGCATGTCCGTCGGCGGCGTCGTGGCCCGCGCCGAGGTGATGAACTGCCTCGACGCCAACTCCATCTCCACCTTCGGCGGTTCCCCCGTCACGATGGCCGCGAGCCTCGCCAACCTCTCCTACCTCCTGGAACACGACCTCCAGGGCAACGCGCGCCGCGTCGGCGGTCTCCTCATCGAGCGGCTGCGCGCGATCGCCGCCCATGTGCCAGAAGTCCGCGAAGTGCGCGGCCGCGGCCTCATGATCGGCATCGAGCTGGCAGAACCCGGCACCGACGAAGCGGCCCCGGAGGCCGCCGCCGCGGTCCTGGAGGCCTGCCGCGCCGACGGCCTGCTCATCGGCAAGGGCGGCGGCCACGACACGAGCGTGCTGCGCATCGCGCCGCCGCTCTCCCTGACCGTCGCCGAGGCCGAGGAAGGCGCGGCGATCCTGGACCGGGCGCTGCGCCAATTCGCCTAGGGGTGCGATCGACCCCGCCAGGGGCGCGGGACGGTATCGACATGCGGCTCCGCCGCGCGGGCGTGACCAGCCATGACGGATCCGCGGCCGGCCGACGGCACAAGCGCCCCGCGGCGAGTGGTCCGTGCAGGAGAGGACGGCCATGACCAGAGCGAACGAGCACGCCCTGTCCATCCGCCAGATACTCGCTCTGGACCGCATCGCGGCCGGACAACCGGAGGTGGTCGCGGCGGCGGGCCACCTCGACAACCCCGTGCGCTGGGTCCACGTGGCGGAGGCGGCGGACGTGGGCGTCATGCTCACCGGCGGCGAGATGATCCTGACCACCGGCGTCCTGCTCGCCGGTGACGTCCGCGGTCAGGCCGCGTACATCGAGTCCCTGCACCGGGCCGAGGCGGCGGCGCTCGTGCTCGGCCTCGGCCGCGCCTTCCCGGCCCCGCCGGAGGAGATGCGGCGCGCCGCCGAGCGCTACGGGCTGCCCATGGTGGTGCTCCACCGGCCCTTCCCCTTCGCCGAGCTGACCGAGGAGGTGCAGTCCCGCCTGGTGCGGCGCAAGTTCGCCGCCGTCCGCCTCTCGGAGACGATCCGCACCGCGCTCACCGCCCTCATCACCGCGGGCGCCCCGCTGCAGAGCCTGCTCGACGAGATCGCCGCGCACGGCGCCTGCCCGGTCGTCGTCACCAACCTCGCGCACCGCGTCCTCGCCACCGCCGGGGAGCGGCCCGCCGTCGACGACGTGCTGCGCGACTGGGACCGCATCGCCCGGCAGCCCGGGGAGAGCGACGGCGAGGGCTGGGTCAGGGCCGGGCTCGGCGGGCGCGGCGAGCGGTGGGGCTCCGTCGTGCTCTGCGGCTACCGCGGCGACGCCGCCTCCGCCCGGCTGCTCGCCGACCGCGCCGCCGAGGCGCTCGTCCTGCACCGCATGCTGGCCGGCTCCGCCGCGAGCTGGGAGGAGCAGTCCGCGCGGTGCCTCCTCACCGACCTGGCCTGCGGCGGAGTCGCCGCCCGGCATCTGCTGCCCCGGGCGCGGGCCGCGGGCCTCCCGGTCAACCTCCGCACCTTCGTCCCCCTCGCCGTGCGCGACCTCGCCCCCGCCCGGATCGAGCGCGTCCTGCGTCTGTCGGGGCTCTCGGCGCTGGTGGCGGAGGTCGCCGAGAACACCACCGCCGTGCTGCTCAGCCTCGCCCGCGACCAGGCCCCCGAGCCGCTCGCCGCCCACTTCGCGGCGCGGCTGAGCGCCGAGACGGGCGCCCCGGCCCGCGTCGCGGCCGGCCCCGCCCGCACGGCCTGGGAGGATGTGCCCGAGGCGCTGCGCGAGGCGCTGCACGTCGCCGAGGCCGTCACCGGAGCGCCGCCCGGCCTGCCGGCCGTGGTCCGGCTGCGCGACGTGCGGCTGCGCGGCCTCGTACGGCTGCTGCGCGACGACCCGCACCTGCAGTCCTTCGCCGAGCGGGAGCTGTCCGGGCTGCTCCGCGCCGCCGACGCCGGCGGGCTCCTGCCCGTCCTGCGCACCTACCTCGCCACCGGCCGCAACAAGTCCCGTACCGCCCAGCTCCTGCACATGAGCCGGCCCGCCCTCTACCGCCGTCTGGAGACGATCGAGACGCTGCTCGGCGTCGCCCTCGACGACTTCGAGCAGGCGGCCTCCGTCCACATCGCGCTCCTCGCGCACGACGCGCAGCACGAAACGTGACAGCGTGCATCGCCCCCGGGTCCACGACGTGACACGGTGTGACTCGGCCGCCGCGGCCGGTGTTCCTATCGTCGTCAGCACACCGCGCTCCCCCCTCAGCCGGAGGTCCCGATGAGTCCCGTGATCCGCGCCGCGATCTTCCAGACCGCATGGACCGGCGACAAGGAGTCCATGATCGAGGTGCACGAACAGGCCGTTCGCGACGCTGCCGCGCAGGGCGCCCAGGTCCTCTGCTTCCAGGAGCTGTTCTACGGGCCGTACTTCTGCCAGGTCCAGGACGCGGCGTTCTACGAGTACGCCGAGGCGATCCCGGACGGGCCCGTGGTGCGCCGTTTCCAGGACCTCGCCCGTGAGCACGGCATCGTCCTCGTCCTGCCCATGTACGAGGAGGAGCAGCCCGGCGTCCTCTACAACACGGCCGCCGTGATCGACGCCGACGGCTCGTACCTCGGCAAGTACCGCAAGACCCACATCCCCCAGGTGAAGGGGTTCTGGGAGAAGTTCTACTTCCGGCCGGGCAACTCCGGCTGGCCCGTCTTCGACACGGCCGTCGGCAAGATCGGCGTCTACATCTGCTACGACCGGCACTTCCCCGAGGGCTGGCGCGCGCTCGGCCTCGAAGGCGCGCAGATCGTCTTCAACCCCTCCGCGACCAGCCGGGGCCTCTCCCGCTACCTGTGGCAGCTGGAACAGCCGGCCGCCGCCGTCGCCAACGAGTACTTCGTCGGCGCCATCAACCGCGTCGGCGTCGAGGAGTACGGCGACAACGACTTCTACGGCACCTCCTACTTCGCCGACCCCGAAGGCCAGTTCGTCGGCGCGGTCGCCGACGACAAGGCGCCCGAACTCGTCGTACGCGACCTCGACATCGCCAAGCTGCGCGAGGTCCGCGACCGCTGGCAGTTCTACCGGGACCGTGCCCCGGGAGCGTACGAGCCGCTCACCCGCCCGTAGCCCGCACGTCCCCGCATCCGGCACCTGGAGGAGAGCATGAGCGCCGTCCGTACCGTCATCCGCGGCGGTCTCGTCGTCACCGCGGCCGACGAGATGCACGCCGACGTCCTTATCGAGGACGGGCGCGTCGTGGCCCTCGCGGCCACCGGCAGCGACGCCGCCGCGTCCTGGACGGACGCGCGCACCCTCGACGCGCGCCAGAAGTACGTCATCCCGGGCGGCGTCGACGCGCACACCCACATGGAGATGCCGTTCGGCGGCACCTTCGCCGCCGACACCTTCGAGACCGGGACCCGGGCGGCGGCCTGGGGCGGCACCACGACCATCGTCGACTTCGCCATCCAGTCGGTCGGGCACTCGCTGCGCGAGGGGCTCGACGCCTGGCACGCCAAGGCCGACGGGCGGTGCGCCATCGACTACGGCTTCCACATGATCGTCTCCGACGTGCACGACGGGACGCTCAAGGAGATGGACCTGCTGGTCGCGGAGGGCGTCACCTCGTTCAAGCAGTTCATGGCGTACCCGGGCGTCTTCTACTCCGACGACGGACAGATCCTGCGAGCCATGCAGCGCGCCGCCGGGAACGGCGGGCTCATCATGATGCACGCCGAGAACGGCATCGCCATCGACGTCCTCGTGCAGCAGGCGCTGGCCCGCGGCGATACCGACCCGCGCCACCACGGCGAGGTCAGAAAGGCGCTGCTCGAAGCGGAGGCGACCCACCGGGCGATCAAGCTGGCGCAGGTGGCGGGGGCGCCGCTGTACGTCGTGCACGTCTCCGCCCAAGAGGCCCTCGCGGAGCTGGCGCGCGCCCGCGACGAGGGGCTGCCGGTCTTCGGCGAGACCTGCCCGCAGTACCTGTTCCTGTCGGCGGACAACCTCGCCGAGCCGGAGTTCGAAGGCGCGAAGTACGTGTGCTCGACCCCGCTGCGGCCCAAGGACCATCAGGCGGCGCTCTGGCGGGGCCTGCGCACCGACGACCTCCAGGTCGTCTCGACGGACCACTGCCCGTTCTGCTTCACCGGCCAGAAGGAGCTGGGGCGCGGCGACTTCTCGAAGATCCCGAACGGGCTGCCCGGCGTGGAGAACCGGATGGACCTGCTCCACCAGGCCGTCGTCGACGGGCACCTCACCCGCCGCCGCTGGATCGAGATCGCCTGCGCGACCCCGGCCCGGATGTTCGGCCTGTACCCGAAGAAGGGGACCATCGCGCCGGGCGCCGACGCCGACATCGTCATCTACGACCCGCACGCCGAGCAGACCCTGAGCGCCGCCACCCACCACATGAACGTCGACTACTCGGCGTACGAGGGCAAGCGGCTGACCGGACGCGTGGAGACGGTCCTGTCCCGCGGCGAACTCGTGGTGACCGACGGGGAGTTCACCGGGCGGGCCGGACACGGTACGTACACCCCGCGCGGCACCTGTCAGTACCTGGGCTGAGCGACGACCGAGCACCGCACAGGCTTTACGGAGTGAAGGGGCCCTCATGGATTTCGGACTCGTCCTGCAGACCGACCCGCCGGCCTCGGGGGTGGTGGAGTTGATGAAGCGCGCGGAGGGGGCCGGCTTCACCCACGGCTGGACCTTCGACTCGTGCGTGCTGTGGCAGGAGCCGTTCGTCATCTACAGCCGCATCCTCGCCGAGACCGAGCGGCTCGTCGTCGGCCCGATGGTGACCAACCCCGGCACCCGGACCTGGGAGGTGACGGCCTCGACCTTCGCCACCCTGAACGACATGTACGGCAACCGCACCGTGTGCGGCATCGGGCGCGGCGACTCCGCGATGCGGGTCGCCGGGCGCAAGCCGAACACCCTCGCCCGGATCAGCGACGCGATCACCGTGATCCGCGCGCTCGGCCGGGGCGAGGAGGCGGACCTCGGCGGCGGCGCGGTGGTCCGCTTCCCGTGGGTGGGCGAGGGCGCCGAACTCCCCGTCTGGATGGCCGCGTACGGGCCCAAGGCGCTGAAGATGACCGGCGAGCAGGCCGACGGCTTCATCCTGCAACTGGCCGATCCGTTCCTGACGGAGTGGATGGTGAAGACGGTGCGGGACGCGGCCGCGGCGGCGGGCCGCGCCCCGGAGGACGTGAAGATCTGCGTCGCGGCGCCCGCCTACGTGACCGACGACGACTCCCCGGCGGCCCTCGCGCACGCCCGCGAACAGTGCCGCTGGTTCGGCGGCATGGTCGGCAACCACGTCGCGGACCTCGTGGCCAAGTACGGCGCGCACTCCGGCCTGGTCCCCGACGAGCTGACCGAGTACATCAAGGCGCGCGAGGGGTACGACTACGCGCACCACGGCCGCTCGGGCAACCCGGACACGGCCTTCGTGCCGGACGAGATCGTGGACCGCTTCTGCCTCGTCGGCCCGGCCTCCGCGCACATCGAGAAGCTGGGCCTGCTGCGGGAGCTGGGCGTCGACCAGTTCGCCGTGTACGCCATGCACGACGCGAAGGAGGCGGTGATCGACCGGTACGGCCGGGACGTGATCCCGGCGTTTGCCCCCTGACCGTTCCTCGCGAGCAGAACGGACCGCCCATGACCGACACCGCCCCGCCCGTCCGCGCGGCCGACCTGGCGCCCGACGCCTTCCCGGGCGACAGCCGCTACGCCAACGAGGACCTGCGCCCCGTCCCGCTCGCCGAGCGCCGCTGGACGACGTACAACTTCGTGGCCCTGTGGATCGGCATGGCCCACTGCATCCCGTCCTGGACGCTCGCCTCGGGTCTGGTCGCGCTCGGCATGGACTGGAAGCAGGCGGTCCTGACCATCGCCCTGGCCAACGTCATCGTGCTGCTGCCGATGCTGCTCACCGGGCACGCCGGGCCGAAGTACGGCATACCCTTCCCGGTCCTGGCCCGCGCCTCGTTCGGCATCCGCGGCGCCAATCTGCCCGCGATGGTGCGGGCCGCTGTCGCGTGCTGCTGGTTCGGCATCCAGACGTGGATCGGCGGCCAGGGGATCTTCGTCCTGCTGGGGAAGATCTTCGGGGGGTGGACCGACGCCGCGCGGGTCGGCGGCTACCCGTGGACCCTGTGGCTGTGCTTCGTGGTCTTCTGGGTGCTCGAACTCGCCCTGATCTACCGGGGGATGGACACGCTGCGCCGGTTCGAGAACTGGGCGGCGCCGTTCGTGCTGGTCGGCGCGGTGGTGCTGCTGGTCTGGATCGCGCACAAGGCGGGCGGCTTCGGCCCGCTGCTGCACGAGCCGTCGAAGGTCGGCTGGGGCGCGGACTTCTGGAAGGTCTTCTTCCCGGGCCTCATGGGCATGATCGGGTTCTGGTCGACCCTGTCGCTGAACATCCCGGACTTCACGCGGTTCGGCAAGGGGCAGCGGGCGCAGGTGTTCGGGCAAGTGCTCGGACTGCCGACGACCATGACGGCCTTCGCGCTGATGTCGGTCCTGGTGAC
This sequence comes from Streptomyces sp. NPDC006552, assembly GCF_040611655.1. Classification (NCBI taxonomy): domain Bacteria; kingdom Bacillati; phylum Actinomycetota; class Actinomycetes; order Kitasatosporales; family Streptomycetaceae; genus Streptomyces; species Streptomyces sp. NPDC006552. The sequence continues at coordinate 22,351 of NZ_JBEXOS010000041.1, read as the reverse complement.
GGCCGGCTCCGAGCGGGTCTACGGGGCGGCGATCTGGGACCCGGTCGAACTGGCCGGCAAGACGGACAGCGTCTTCGGGCTGCTGTTCGCCCTCGTCACGGTCTTCGTGGCGACGATCTCGGTGAACATCGCGGCCAACGTGGTCTCCCCGGCGTACGACCTCGCGAACCTGGCCCCGCGGCTCATCTCCTTCCGGACGGGCGCGATCATCACCGGCGTCGTCGGGGTGCTGGTCATGCCGTGGAAGCTGACGTCGACGCCCGAGCTCTACATCTTCACGTGGCTCGGCGTGGTCGGCGGGCTGCTCGGCACGGTCGCGGGCATCCTCATCGCCGACTACTGGATCATCCGCAGGACCGTGCTGCACCTCACCGACCTGTATGTGGCCGAGGGCCGCTACTGGTACTGGCACGGCTGGAACGGGCGGGCCGTCGCCGCGTTCGTGGCCGGCGGTGTGCTGGCGGTCGGCGGCTCGTACTCGACGCTGAACGCGCGGGGCGAGAAGGCGGGCCCCTTCCCGACGGACGGCCTCGTCCCGTTCCTGAAGCCGCTGGCGGACTACGGCTGGGCGGTGGGCCTGGGCGCGTCGCTGTGCGTGTACCTGGCCCTGATGGCGCTCGGCGGGAACCGTCCGGCACTACGGCGATGAGTTCCGCCGGCGGCCGCGGTCCAAGAGACCGGCCGGGTCGGCACGGCACCGCACGGGGACGTGTGGCGGCGTACCGGCCGCAGACGCGCTCGACCACCGGAGATCCCCATGCGCACACTGATCAGCACCGCCTTCGTCTCGCTCGACGGCGTCGTCGAGGCACCGGGCGGCGAGGCCGGGTACCGCAACGCCGGCTGGACCCACAAGGACGTGGAGTTCCTGCCCGAGGCCTTCGAGATCAAGGGCCGCGAGCAGCGGGAGGCCACCGCGATGCTGCTGGGCCGCGTCAGTTACGAGGCCTTCAGCCCGGTGTGGCCGGGCATGCCGGAGTTCGCCGATTACCGGGCGATGCCCAAGTACGTCGTGTCGACGACGCTCGGCGAGGAGTCCCTGGCCGGCGACTGGGGGCCGACCGAGATCCTGCGCTCGCTCGACGAGGTCGCCGCGCTGAAGGAGACCGAGGGCGGGCCGGTCATCGTCCACGGCAGTGCCACGCTCAACCGGCACCTCTCGGACGCCGGCCTGATCGACCGCTACCACCTCCTGGTCTTCCCGCTGCTGCTCGGCGCGGGAAAGCGCCTGTTCAGCACGGCGGACAAGGACGCCCAGCGGTTGCAGCTCGTCGAGCACGAGGCCTACGCCAACGGGCTCCAGAAGAACGTGTTCGACGTCGTGCGCTGACGGCGGATCGTCGTCCGGCCTTCAACTGAATGACGCATTCCATTGACGGATGCCCTCCACGCGTCGATATTGGTATACCAAAGACGTCGGAGCGCGCCGTCGCTCCCACGGAGGTGTGCGCCCAAATGCCCCTTTCCGTGGGCGAGTTGGGCGCATTCGAACTTAGGAGCGCGTCATGGTCGCCGTGCACGAACAGACCTCCACCACCGCGGCCGCGGGGCCGGACGGGACCAGTCCCGGTCTCTACAGTCCGGACCTCGCCCCCACCCGCAGGGCCGGCCGCCGCTGGGGTGCGTACAACGTCTTCACGCTCTGGGGCAACGACGTGCACAGCCTCGGCAACTACGCCTTCGCCATGGGCCTGTTCGCGCTCGGGATGAGCGTCTGGCAGATCCTCATCGCCTTCGCGATCGCCTCCGCGCTCCTCTTCGGCCTGCTCACGCTCTCCGGTTACATGGGGCACAAGACGGGCGTCCCGTTCCCGGTGATGAGCCGGATCTCCTTCGGAACCCGGGGCGCCCAGCTTCCGGCCGCCGTGCGCGGCGCCGTCGCCATCGCGTGGTTCGGCATCCAGACCTACCTGGCGTCGTCCGTCCTGCGCGCGGTCGTCAAGAAACTCGCGCCTGGCGCAGCCTCCCTCGACCACAACTCGGTCCTCGGCCTGTCCACGCTCGGCTGGATCACCTTCCTCGCGCTGTGGCTCGTCCAGGTCGTGATCGTCAGCTACGGCATGGAGCTGATCCGCAAGTACATGGCGTTCGCCGCCCCCGCCATCCTCATCACGATGTGCTGCCTGGCCGGGTGGATCCTGACCAGGACGGACCTGACCGTCGCCGTCTCCACCGGCTCCGCCCCCACCGGCCTCGACGCCTGGCGGCAGGTCTTCGAGAGCGCCGCCCTGTGGGTCGTCATCTACGGCACGTTCGTGCTGAACTTCTGCGACTTCACCCGCTCCGCCAAGAGCCGCCGCGCCATCGTCGTCGGCAACCTCGTCGGCATCCCGCTCAACATGCTCTTCTTCGCCGGCATCGTCGTGGTCCTCTCCGGCGGCCAGTTCACGCTCGACGGCTCCGTCGTCACCGGGCCCGAGGACATCGTCGCCACCATCCCCAGCACGCCGCTGATGGTGCTCGCCTCCCTCGCCTTCCTCACCCTGACCATCGCCGTGAACCTCCTCGCGAACTTCGTCGCACCCATCTACGCCCTGGTCAACCTCTTCCCGCGCAAGCTCGACTTCCGCCGCGCCGGCCTGGTCAGCGCCGCCGTCGGCCTGGTCATCCTGCCGTGGAACCTCTACAACAGCCCGACCGTCGTCAACTACTTCCTCGGCGGCCTCGGCGCCCTGCTCGGCCCGGCCTTCGGCGTCGTGATGGCCGACTACTGGCTGGTGCGCAGGACCCGCGTGAACGTCCCCGCCCTCTACACCGACGCCGCCGACGGCGACTACCACTACCGCTCCGGCTTCCACCTGCGCGCCGTCGGAGCCTTCGGGCCCGCCGCGGCCGTGGCCGTCGTCGTCGCCCTGGTGCCCGCCTTCACCCCGGTCTCCGGCTTCTCCTGGTTCATCGGGGCCGGACTCGCCGCGCTGCTCTACGTCGTGCTCGCCGACCGCAGCAGGACTGCCCACGACATCGACGGCGAGGCGATCGCGGTCGACGCCGCCTGACGCCGGGCTCCTTCGCACCACCCGCGCCCGAGGCCGCAGCCGAGCCTCCGGCACCCGCACAGAAAGCAGCACCCTCACTGCCATGCGCATCCTCGTCTGCAACGTCAACACCACCGAGTCCATGACCGGGGCCATCGCCGCGCAGGCCCGGGCCGTCGCCGCGCCCGGCACCGAGATCGTGGCGCTCACCCCCGCGTTCGGCGCCGAGTCCGTCGAGGGCAACTACGAGAGCTACCTCGCCGCCATCGCCGTCATGGAGACGGTGCGCGCCTACCCGGAGCCCTACGACGCCGTCATCCAGGCCGGATACGGCGAACACGGGCGCGAGGGACTCCAGGAACTCCTGGACGTGCCGGTCGTCGACATCACCGAGGCCGCCGCGTCCACCGCCCAGTACCTCGGCCACCGCTACTCCGTCGTCACCACCCTGGACCGGGCCGTGCCGCTCATCGAGGACCGGCTCAGGCTGGCCGGGCTCACCGACCGGTGCGCGTCCGTGCGGGCCAGCGGCATGGCCGTCCTCGACCTCGAACGCGACCCGGACGCCGCGGTGGAGGCCATCGTCGAGGAGGCGGCGCGCGCCGTGCGGGACGACCGGGCCGAGGTGATCTGCCTGGGCTGCGGCGGCATGGCCGAACTCACCGAGCGGATCACCGAGCGCACCGGCGTCCCGGTCGTCGACGGCGTCGCCGCCGCCGTGACCGTCGCCGAGTCGCTCGTCCGGCTCGGACTCACCACGTCCAAGGTGCGCACGTACGCGCCGCCGCGCCCCAAGAAGTTCCGCAACTGGCCGCTGCAAAAGGCAAGTTGACCGGACCGGCCGAGGTCAGGACGGCCGCGAGGCGTCCTTGGCCGCCGCCTGTAGCGCGGTGACGGCGTCGCCCGCCGCGCGCAGGGCGCCCTTCGTCACGGTGCCGGCGGACGGGGCGCCCTTGGACTCGAAGTCGCTGCCGTTGTAGGTGACGGTCACCAGGGCGTTGCCGACCCGGGCCGTGACCACGGCCTCACGGGTCTGCTGCTTGTCCTTGGTGGTGAGGTCCGTGGTCAGCCGCGCCTGGTCGCCGAGGTCCTGCGCCGTGCCTTCCGCGTCACCGCCGGAGACGAAGGCCTCCTTGGCGAGGGCGTCGCTCTCCTTCACCTCGAAGGAGACGTCGAGCCAGCGGTAGTCGTACTCCTTGAGCGCGCTCCAGGAGCAGCCGCGGCGCACCGACTCGTCGGTCGCCGCGAGTTCCTTGCCCGCCGCCTTCGCACCCGGCACCAGCGCGGTGACGGTCGCGCCCGTGACGGTGGCGCACGGGGCGGGCGGCTTCGCGAATGTCTTCGCGGCGACGCTCCTGCTCGGGTCGTGCGGCGCCGACGACCGCGGCGCCGCCGCCTTGTGCTCCGCGTCGCCGGAGTCGGACATCGGCCCGGTGGACCAGGCCCAGCCCGCGCAGGCGAGCACGGCGACCGGCAGCAGCCGGGCGGTCAGGGTGAGCGGCAGCGGGAGAGAACGCACGCAGTACGTCCCTTACGTAGCGGCGGGTGGGGGACGCCAGTTTCACACGAGTTCCTGTGCGGCGATACTGCCACTTCCGTCACCCCGGAATCACGGACCGGCATCGTCCCGGCGTACGGCCGTGACCAGCCACACCCCGGCGCGCGTCCGGACGCCGCGCGCGCTCGCATAGGGGCGCAGCGAGTCCTCCAGGGCGGCGCGCGTCGCGGCGGGCACCTGCCGGGCCCGGGTGCGCGCGAGGAGGAAGTCGACGGCGTCCGCGGGCGTCTCGCCCCAGCGGGTGTGCACGTCCAGCGGGCGGACGGCGATCCGGCCGAACGCGCGGTGCAGCGCGCCGTGGACGCGGTACGGCTCGGACAGGGACGCCATGGCGGCGCCGGCGGCGCGCGCGCCGGGGTCCGGCTCCGCGGGCACCGTGCCCCGCGCGCCCGCCGCGAGCTGCCGGGCGAACCGGGCGAGCACCACGCTCTCCTCCGTCCCCGCGTCCGGCCGGCGCGGGCAGACGAAGACGAGCCGGCCGCCCCGGCGCAGGGCGCGCGCCACGTTCGCGAAGGCCGCCGCCTGGTCCTCGAAGAACATCACCCCGCCGCGGCTGATGGCCACGTCGTAGCCGCCCGGCGCGAACGGATGCGTCTGCGCGTCCCCGACCTCGTAGGCCGCGCCCGGCACCCCCTCCTCGGCGGTGCGGGCGCGGGCCCGCTCGACCAGCGGCACCGAGATGTCCACGCCGAGGGCGTGCCCCGGCGCCGCGAGCCGGGCCGCCGTGCGGGTGGTGGCCCCGGCGCCGCAGCCGATGTCCAGGACCCGGTCACCGGGGGCGAGGGCGGCCGCCGCGAACAACGCCTCGTCGGCCCCGCCCAGCAGCGCGTCGAAGCGGCGGTGGTGGGCGGCCCAATGGCGGCCCAGCGGACCGTTCCAGGCCAGCTCCTGGCGGAGGTTGGCGGTGGTCATCGCGGCTCCCGCGGCACCGGCACGGGCAGCGCCGACTCGATCCGGTCGACGGCCGCGAACGCCCCGTACGCGATCAGCCGGACCAGACAGCGGTCGGTGAACGGCGGTACGCGCCACGCCGCGACGTCCGCGGCGGTGATCCGGTACGGCGCGAGCGCGGCGAGCAGGGCCAGCCGCGCCCCGGGCCGCTCGGCGCGGTCCGGCAGCCCGTCCGGGCCGGGCCCCGGATGCGAGCCGTCCCAGCGCGCGACGGTCTCCAGGACGAGGCCGAGGTCGGTGTCGTCCAGCAGGTCCGCGCCGGACGCCGCCGCGGCGCGCAGGGCGTCGTAGGCCGGACCCACCGACGTGCCGGCCGCCCACCGCGGGCCCGGGCCCGGGGAGTCGAGCAGGGTGAGCGAAGCGCCCGGGGCGTGCGCGGCGCGGACGACGCGGGAGACGCTGCGGCCCGCCAGGGAACGGACCGCCCGCAGCCGCTGGGCGCCCGCGGGCAGCAGGTTCTCGTCGCACAACGCCGAGACGATCCGGTTGACGAAGTGGAAGGCCAGCGCGGTGCCGAGGTGCGAGGCGAGGTCCGCGGCGGCGAACGGCGGTGGCGTCAGCTCCGGTGCGCCGGGCACGCGGGTGGCCCGCCCCCAGGCCAGCAGCCGGGCCGCCCGCTCGTCGCGGGGGGCCGCGGCCGCGGCCACCGCCTCGCCGAGCGCGTGGTCACCGGTCGCGTGCAGCAGCACGGCGTGCGCGTCGACACAGAACGGGCAGCGGTTCGCCTGGGAGACACCGGCCGCGACCAGCTCACGGTCGGTGCGCGAACCACTGCCCGCGATGAGCGACTCGCGCAGCAACGCCCAGGCCGGCGCGAGGAGTTCGGGCGCGGAGGTGAGGACGACGAGCGTCGGGGGACGGGCGATGCCGAAGTCGGAGGCGGTCTGCGCCCAGACCGTGGCGGCGGTGCCGGTGGCGGCCGCGGGCGACGGTGGTCGGGTGTAGCGGTACGGGCCGGACATGCGGGCTCCTTCGGGCCGGTGGCGCCGGGGCTGGTGGACCCGTCCAGCCTCGCCCGGTGCCCGTGCGGCGGGCGTCGTACGGCGGAGCCCACCTCGCTCTACTCCCGGGGGAGTAGCCGCGGGCCCGGAGCCGTCCTCACGGCGGACGCCGTTGTCAGTGGCGCCCTCTAGCCTTCGGGGCATGACGGGGGACGCGGACACGCGAGCGGGCGGGGGAGCGGCGGCCACCGGTGCCGGGGGCGCCGGGCCGGCGCCTTCCTGGCGCGCGTATCTCGGGGACGGGGTGCTCGCCGCCGTGGCCGGCGCCGTCGTGGTGCTCGCCGCGGCGCTCGGGGACGAGGGGCCCGGGCCGCTGGACCTCGCCCTGATGACGGCCTCGGCGGCCGCCCTGGCGGGCTACCGCAGGGCGCCCCGCACGGTGCTGCTCGCCACCGCGGCGCTCGCCACGGTCTACGTGGTGCACGCGCATCCCGGGCCCTGGGCGGCGTTCCCCGTGCTCGCCGCGGTGCACACGGCGGCCCGGGCCGGTCACCGGGGCCTGGCGGCGGCCACCGCCGGCGTCTTCCTCACCTCGTACGTCACCCGGGACGCGCTCACGACGGACGGCGCCGCGACCCGCGGCATGCTGCTCGCGGGCTGGTTCCTGTGCGCCGTCGTGACCGGGCTCGCCGACAAGAACTGGCAGGCGTACCTCCACCAGACCGAGCAGCGCGCGCTGGAGGCCGAGCGCACCAGAGAGGAAGCGGGACTGCGCCGCGCCGGTGAGGAACGGCTGCGTATCGCCCGCGAGTTGCACGACTCGCTCACCCACTCCATCTCGATCGTCAAGCTGCAGGCCGGGGTCGCCGTCCACCTCGCGCGCAAGCGCGGCGAGGAGATACCGCCCGCGCTGCTCGCGATCCAGGAGGCGAGCGGCGAGGCGATGCGCGAACTGCGGTCCACCCTTGAGGTGTTGCGCACGGACGAGCCCACGGGCAGCCCCGCGCTGCTGGTCGCGCGGGCCCGCGCGGCGGGCATCGCGGCCGACCTCACCGTGACCGGCGCCGAGCGCCCGCTGCCGGCCCCGCTGGACCGGGCGGCGTACCGGATCGTGCAGGAGGCCCTGACGAACGTGGCCCGGCACGCGGGCCGCGAGGCGCGGGCGGAGGTCCGGTTGGCCTACGGCGACGCCGCGTTGACGGTCCGGGTGACGGACACCGGCTCGGGGTCCTCGGCCCGGCCGGTCACCGAGGGCACGGGCCTGACCGGCATGCGGGAGCGGGTCGGCGCGCTCGGCGGCACGCTCACGGCGGGGCCGCGCGAGGCCGGAGGTTTCGAGGTGCACGCGGTGCTGCCGCTCACCGGGGTGCCGGACGCCGGTCCGTACCCGGGCCCGCCCGGCGGCGCGCCGGACGCGGTTCTGGCCGGGCGCCCGGCACGCCGGGGCACCGCCCCGTGATCCGCGTCGTGCTCGTCGACGATCAGGCGCTGATGCGCGCCGGCTTCCGGGCCCTGCTGGACGCGGAGGACGGCATCGAGGTGGTGGGGGAGGCCGCGGACGGGGACGCGGGCGTCGGCCTCGTCCGGGAGCGGGTCCCGGACGTGGTGCTGATGGACGTCCAGATGCCCGGCACCAGCGGCATCGAGGCGACCCGGCGCATCACCGCCGACCCCGCCCTGGCCCCCGTCCGCGTCGTCATGCTCACCAACTACGGCCTGGACGCCTACGTCTTCGAGGCGCTGCGCGCGGGCGCCTCCGGCTTCCTGCTCAAGGACAGCGAACCGGAGGACCTGCTCACCGGGATCGCGGTCGTCGCCCGCGGTGACGCGCTGCTGTCGCCCTCCGTCACGCGCCGCCTCATCGGCGCGTTCGTGGCCCGGCCCCCGGACCGCACGAGCGCGCCCGGCCTGGAGTGCCTCACCCCGCGCGAGCGCGAGGTCACCGCGATGGCCGCGCGCGGCCTGACCAACGAGGAGATCGCCGCGCACATGGTGATCAGCCCCTTCACGGCGAAGACCCACATCAGCCGCGCCATGACCAAGCTCGGCGCCCGTGACCGGGCCCAGCTCGTCGTGTTCGCCTACGAGTCGGGCCTGGTCGCGGCCCGCAACCACGCACGGGGCGCGTGAGGGTACGTGGGGACGGCGGCGGCCCGGCGTGCCGCGGGGTGCGCGGTGGCGGCGCTGCTCGTCACGGCATGCGCGGCGCAGGCCCCGGACACGGCGCCGCAGGCGGGCGCCTCCGGTCACCCGCCGGTCACCGTCGACCCGCGCCTGGGCCGCGGCACGCAGACACTGCGGCCCGATCCACCCCTTGATCCGGGCAGCACGGGCCGGCTCGGCACCACGGCCTGGCGCAGGCGCTGAGCGGGACCCTCTAGTATCCGCAGAAGTTGCTGGAGGGCGCGGACCCCGGGTCCGCCGTGGTGGTTGGGGGTCGGCGTGGTCGCTGGTCGTGTGGTGCGCTTCGACGGAGCGCGCGGATATGGATTCATCGCGCCGGACGACGGAGGTGAGGACGTCTTCCTGCACGTGAACGACCTCCTCATCCCCGAGTCGTACCTGCGCACCGGGCTGAAGGTGGCCTTCGAGATCGAGGAGGGCGACCGGGGCCCCAAGGCCTCGTCCGTGCAGCTCGCCGAGGGGGCCACCGTGCCCGCGCCCGGCCGGGTCGCGGCCGACGGCGACGACGTGATGTGCGATGTGCTGCGCGTCGACGAGTTCACGAACGAGGTCACCGAACTGCTGCTGCGCGCCGCTCCGTCGCTGACCGGCGACCAGATCCTCGCGGTCCGCCGCGAACTGGTGCAGAGCGGCCGCAAGCACGGCTGGGTGGACAGCTGATCCGTCCCGGCCGGGCGGGCGGTTGACCCGTTGCCCGGCCACGGCCGAAGATCGTTCACCGTAGGACCCCGGGGCCCGGGCCGAGTTCACCTGCTCGGTCCGGGCCCCGTGCGTTGCGCACGGGCGGGCGGGCCTGGCGCGATCTGCCCTGCCCGTCCCTCTACGCCGCCGCCGCGCCCGCGTCTCGTACGATGCCGCACTCCTGAACTGCCGCCCCCGCTAGGAGCTTCCTTGTTCACCACCCGGCCGACCCTTCAGGGCACCTTCGGCATGGTCTCCTCCACGCACTACCTCGCCTCCCAGTCCGCGATGGCGGTCCTGGAAGACGGCGGCAACGCCTACGACGCCGCCGTCGCCGCGGGCTTCGTGCTGCACGTCGTCGAGCCGCACCTGAACGGCCCCGCGGGCGAGGTGCCGATCATCCTGGCCCCGGCCGGCGGCGCGGTACGGGTGCTGTGCGGCCAGGGCGTCGCGCCCGCCGGAGCCACCGTCGCCCACTACAAGGCGCTCGGCCTCGACCTGGTACCCGGCACCGGCCCCCTCGCCGCCGCTGTGCCCGGAGCTTTCGACGCCTGGATGCTCCTCCTCAAGGACCACGGCTCCAAGTCCCTCGCCGACGTCCTGAAGTACGCCATCGGCTACGCGGAGGACGGGCACGCCCCCGTCGAGCGCGTGGGCGAGACCGTCGAGACCGTACGTGACCTCTTCGAGAACGAGTGGCCCTCCTCGGCCGAGATCTACCTGGCCGGCGGCGACGCCCCCGCCCCCGGCGAACTGCTGCGCAACCCCCGGCTCGCCGCCACCTGGAAGCGCGTCATAGCGGACGCCGAGGCGGCGGGCACCGACCGCGCCGCGCAGATCGAGGAGGCGCGGCGGGTCTGGCGCGAGGGCTTCATCGCCGACGCGCTCGTCCGCCAGGCCGCACGCCCCACCCTGGACACCAGCGGCGAGCGGCACCCCGGCACCCTCACCCACGCCGACCTCGCCTCCTGGGAAGCGACCTACGAGGCCCCGGCCACCTACGACTGGAACGGCTGGACCCTCTGCAAGGCGGGCGGCTGGAGCCAGGGCCCCGCCTTCCTCCAGCAGCTCGCCCTGCTCCCGCCGGAACTGCCCGCCTACGGGTCCGCCGACTACGTCCACCTGCTCATCGAGGGCTGCAAGCTCGCCATGGCCGACCGCGAGGCCTGGTACGGCGACGCCGCGGACGTCCCGGTGGCCGCCCTGCTGTCGGACGACTACAACGCGGCGCGCCGCGCCCTGATCGACCCGGCGCAGGCGTCGTACGCGCTTCGGCCGGGCAGCCCGCTCGGCGCCGGACCCCGGCTGAGCGCGCACGCCACCGCGGTCGCCGCCGGAGAGCCGGGCTTCGACGCCATGGGAGTGGCCGGCGCCGGTGAACCGACGGTCGCCAAGAGCCCCACCTCCCCGGTGCCCGGCGAGCCCGACGTCGGCGCCGACGGAGCGACCCGCGGCGACACCTGCCACCTCGACATCGTCGACCGCTGGGGCAACATGGTCGCCGCGACGCCCTCCGGCGGCTGGCTCCAGTCCAACCCGGTCGTGCCCGAGCTGGGCTTCCCGCTCGGTACGCGCCTCCAGATGGCCTGGCTGGAGGAGGGCCTGCCGAACTCGCTCACCCCGGGCCGCCGGCCCCGCACCACCCTGACCCCCTCGCTCGCCCTGAGGGACGGCGTCCCGGTGCTGGCCTTCGGCACGCCCGGCGGTGACCAGCAGGACCAGTGGCAGCTGCACTTCTTCCTCGCGGTGGCGCTGCGCCCGCCCGTCCGCGGCGGCCTCGACCTCCAGGGCGCCATCGACGCCCCGAACTGGCACAACGACTCCTTCCCCGGTTCCTTCTTCCCGCGCGGCATGCGGCCGGGCTCGGTCACCGTCGAGTCGCGGACGGACAAGGACATCGTCGACGAGCTGCGCCGCCGCGGACACGACGTGACCCTCGGCGACGCCTGGTCCGAGGGACGGCTGTGCGCCGTCGCCCGCGACCCGCGCACCGGCGTCCTGTCAGCGGCGGCGAACCCGCGCGGCATGCAGGGGTACGCGGTCGGCAGGTGACCGGCCGGATCCGGTTGTGGGTGGAATCACCGATTTCACGGTGATTCCACCCACAGTTCACCCGATCAGTACGCGGTGTCAGTGAGGCGTGTTCTCATGGAGACATGATCGAAACAGTCACAGAAAGCATCGATGACTTTCTGACCCGCCACGTCACCGCCCAGCTCCTGACGGACGTCGAGCGCACCGTCCGCGCCGCGGCCGCCGCCGAGATCACCCCGCGATTCCGGCAGCTCGCCGCCCACGAGATCCAGCAGAAGAGCGCTCCGCACGACCTCGTCACCGTCGCCGACCGGCGCGCCGAGGAGTACCTCACCCGCGAGCTGCCCGCCCTGCTGCCGGGCTCCGTCGTGGTCGGCGAGGAAGCGGTCGCCGCCGACCCGGCCACGTACGACGCGATCCGGGGCGCCGCCCCCGTCTGGATCGTCGACCCGGTCGACGGCACCCGCCAGTTCGTCCACGGCGACCCCGGCTTCTGCACCCTCGTCGCCCTCGCGCTCGACGGCGTCGTCCTCGCCTCCTGGACGTACGCGCCCGCGCTCGGCGAGTTCGCCGTCGCCGTGCGCGGCCGGGGCGCGCGGCTCGACGGCCGCGTCCTGCCCGCCGGCGCCCCCGTGCCCGGCCGTGACCTGCGCGTCGCCACCTCGCACCCCGACTTCACCACCGACGAGCAGAAGCGCACCCTGCTGGGCCTGCGCACGGACGGCGTCGCCCCGCGCCCGTGCGGCTCGGCGGGCCTGGAGTACCTGGCCGTCGCCCGCGGCGACCTCGACGCCGTCGCCTTCGGCTGGGAGCTGGCGTGGGACCACGCGGCCGGCCTGCTCCTGGTCGAGGAGACCGGCGGCGCCCACCTCACCCGTGACGGCGTCCCCTTCCGGCTCACCGGGGGGAACGCCCTGCCGTTCACGGCCGCGCGCGACGCCGCGACGGCCCGCCGGATCCAGGCCCTCCTGGCCGGCGGCGCCTGAGCGCACCCGGGCGCCGGTCGGGCGCACCCCCGCCCGGCGGCGCCGGCGGTCCGGCATATCCTGTGCGGGCAGTGGCCGTCGGCTGACGAAGGAGTCCGAAGGTGCCGTCGATGCTCGATGCCGTCGTGGTGGGTGCGGGGCCGAACGGACTGACCGCCGCGGTCGAACTGGCCAGGCGGGGCCTGTCCGTGGCCCTCTTCGAAGCCGAGTCCACCGTCGGCGGCGGCGCCCGCACCGAGGAGCTGACGCTGCCCGGTTTCCGCCACGACCCCTGCTCGGCGGCGCACCCGCTGGCCGTCAACTCCCCGGCGTTCCGGGCGATGCCGCTGGAGCGGTACGGACTGAGCTGGGCCCACCCCGACCTGCCCATGGCCCACCCCTTCCCCGACGGCACGGCCGCCGTCCTCGCCCGGTCGGTCGCCGAGACGGCCGCCTCCTTCGGGCCGCGCGACGCGGGCGCCTACCGCCGCCTGGTCGAGCCGCTCCTGCCCCGCTGGGACGCCCTCGTCCAGGACTTCATGTCCCTGCCGCTCAGCGCGCTGCCCCGGGACCCGCTCACCCTCGCCCGGTTCGGCGCGCGCGGACTGCCGCCCGCCACCTGGCTGATGCGCCGCTTCCGCGACGAGCGGGCCCCCGCCCTCTTCTCCGGTCTCGTCGCCCACACCATCGCCCCGCTCTCCGGCCTCGCGACCTCCGCCATCGGCCTCGTCTTCGCGCTCGCCGCCCACGCGCGCGGCTGGCCGCTGGCCCGGGGCGGCACCCAGTCCCTCTCCGACGCGCTCGCCGCCTACCTGTCGGATCTCGGCGGCGCGATCCACACCGACTACACGGTGAAGCGGCTCGACGACCTGCCGCCCGCCCGCGCCTACGTCTTCGACACCTCGCCCACCGCCCTCGCCCGGATCGCGGGCCTCGGCCGCTACTACGACCGGTTCCGGTACGGCGCCGCCGTCTTCAAACTCGACTACGCGCTCGACGGCCCGGTGCCCTGGACCGCGCCGGAGGCCCGGCGGGCCGGCACCGTGCAGATCGGCCCGTACCGCTCCGACATCGCGGCCGCGCTGCGCGCCGCGGCGGTCGACGGCCGGGCACCCGCGAGGCCGTTCCTCATCACCGTGCAACCGAGCGTCGTCGACGCCACCCGGGCGCCCGCGGGCAAGCACACGTTCTGGGCCTACGGCCACGTGCCGAACGGCTGGAGCGGGGACCTGACCGACGCCGTCGAACGCCAACTGGAACGCTTCGCCCCGGGGTTCAGGGACCTGGTCCTCGCCCGTGCCACCGCGGGCCCGCCCGAACTGGCCGCGCGCAACGCCAACTACGTCGGCGGCGACATCTCGTGCGGCTCGGTCGGCGGCCTGCAGCTGCTGCTGCGCCCCAAGCTCTCCCTCTCCCCGTACACCACGCCGCACCCGGCCGTCTTCCTCTGCTCGTCGGCGACCCCGCCCGGGCCCGGCGTCCACGGCATGGCCGGGCACAACGCGGCGAAGGCCGTCTGGCGCCGGCTGCGGGCCGCCGCGTGAACCCCCGGCTGGTCCTGGTCCAGGGCGACATCACCCGGCAGGACGTGGACGCGGTGGTGAACGCGGCGAACTCCTCGCTGCTCGGCGGCGGCGGTGTCGACGGCGCCATCCACCGCGCGGGCGGCCCCGAGATCCTCGCCGCCTGCCGCGCGCTCCGCGCCTCCCACTACGGCAAGGGACTGCCCACCGGCCAGGCGGTCGCCACCACCGCGGGCCGCCTCCCGGCCCGCCACGTCATCCACACCGTCGGCCCCCGCTGGTCCGCCACCGAGGACCGCTCCGAGCTGCTCGCCTCCTGCTACCGCCGGTCCCTGAAGGCCGCCGCCGACCTGGGCGCCCGCACGGTGGCGTTCCCCGCGATCTCCACGGGCATCTACGGCTGGCCGCTGGACGACGGTGCGCGCATCGCCGTCACGACGGTCCGCACCGCGCCCGCGCCCGGCATCGAGGAGGTGCGGTTCGTCGTCTTCGACGAGCGGGCCCACGAGGTGTTCGCACGGGCGCTGGAGTAACGGCAACCCGCTGTCCCGCCCGGCCACTTGGCGATAGCGTTCCCGTCCGGGACAGACGCCGCCGACCGGGCGGCACGGGGAAACGGAGCAACTGGTGGAGCAGGAACCCTGGGTGGGGCTCTCCGACGCGGTGCGCGGCATCCGGGAGGAGCTCGACGCGGCGCTCGACGACGGCACGGACGAGCGCATCCTCTTCGAACTCGGCCCGATCGAGATGGAGTTCGGCGTCGACGTGCGCAAGAGCCGGTCGGCCTCGGCCGGCGTGAAGGTCTACGTGCTCAACGCCTCCGCGGGCGGCGACCAGGCCACGGCCGCGACCAGCCGCATCAAGGTGACCCTCAACCCCGTCACCCAGGACGGCAAGGCCGCCCGTATCGCCTCGAAGGGCGGCAGCACACCGCCGCCCCCACCGGCCCCCTGACCACGGAGCGGAGCGGACGGCGTCCGGGGGAGAGGCGGGACTCGGTGCGGCACGACGCGTGGCAGCGGGTGATGACGGTGTGGTGCGGGGGCTACGGGTCCGGTTATCTGGTCGCCCCCGACCTCGTCCTGACGGCCTGTCATGTCGTCGCGGACGCGGTCCGCGCCGGAGCCCGGGTGCAGGTACAGCCGCTCGACAGCGACGGAGGCGACCCGTGGCTGCGGTGCGAGGTCGTCTGGAGCCGCGACGACGGGCCGGTCGACGCGGCCCTGCTGCGGATCGTCGCCGCGGACCGCCGGTCCGTCGTCCCCGGACCGCAGCGCTGGGGCCGCCTGACCGGGACGGCCCCCGGCATCCCCTGGCAGGCCGTCGGCTTCCCGGACGCGGCCCCCGACGCCGGCGCCCTGCGCGAGTCCGAGCACCTCTGCGGCACGCTGAACCCCGGCACCGGGCGCCGCGGACGCAGATACCTCGCCCTCGTCGACGGGACGGCCCCCGCCGACCTGGGCGACTCCCCGTGGTCCGGCACCTCGGGCGCCGCGCTGTTCTGCGGCGACCTGCTGACCGGCGTCATCGTCGTCGACCCGCGGCACTGGCGGCACGGCAGGGTCGAGGCCGTCCCCATCGAACTCCTGGTCGCCGACCCCGCGTTCCGCCACCTGGTCGAGACGGCTTCCGGGGCGCCGGTGACCCTGGAGTCCGTGGAACTGGCACCGCTGCTCGCCCCGCACGCCCCGCACCGCCCCGCCACCCCGATGGGACTGCTCCGCGCCGACGCCGAGACCGTGCCGTTCCACGGGCGGGCGGAGTTGCTCACCACCGCCGAGCAGTGGTGCGCGCAGGAGGCGGGCGAGCTGTCCGTGCTGCTGCTGACCGGGCCCGGCGGCCAGGGCAAGACGCGCTTCGCGCGGGAACTGACCCGGCGCAAGCGCGCGGACGGCTGGATCGCCGGTCTGCTCGCGGAGGGCAAGCCCGCCGAGCGGACCGTACGGGACCTGACGCAGGCGCAGGCCCCCGTCCTGCTGGCCGTCGACTACGCCGAGGGACGCGCCGAAGCGCTCGACGTGCTCCTCGGCGCGTTCGCCGCGCGCGGCCCGGGCGGACCCGTCCGCCTGCTCCTGCTGGCGCGCGGCTCCGGCGAGTGGTGGCAGCGGCTGCGCACACGGCATCCGGTGCTGCGCGAGGCGGCCCGTCCCGAACACGCCCTGCCCGTCCTGGACGCCGGCGCTCCCGGTGCGCACGGGGCCGGCGCCCCGCACCGGGCCGTGGCCGACGCCTTCGCGGCCGCGCTGTCCCGGCTCGGCCAGTACCAGGACACCGACTGGACCTCGCTCGCCGCGGCGCTGCCCGCGCCCGGGCCCCGCGCGGGCAGCGCTCACACCGCGCTGGAGCGGCAGATGGACGTCCTGGCGGCCCTGTTGCAGAGCGGACCCGAACCCGTGGCCGCCCGGGCGGGCGGCACAGCCGATCCGGAAGACGTGCTGCTCGACCACGAGTGGCGTTACGGCGACCGCGCCGCGCGCGACCGGGGCCTGGCCCCGGCCGGCCGGGCGTTGCGCCGCTCCGTCACGGTGGCCTGCCTGGTCCGCCCGGCCACCGAGGCCGACGCGCTCACCGCGCTCGCCGCGATGCCGGGCCTGCGCGACCAGCCCGAGGCACAGCTCCTCGACATGGCGGGCTGGCTCGCCGACCTCTACCCGCCCGTCGACACGGCCGCGCTGTGGGACTCGCCGCGCCCGGACCGGCTCGCCGAACGCCACCTCGCCGAGACCGTCCGCACCACCCCGGACCTCCTCGACGCCTTCCTGCCCGCCCTGCCCGGCCACCTCTCCTACCAGGCCCTCACCGCCCTCGGCCGGGGCTGGCAGCAGCAACCGGAGCTCGGCGAGGCCGTCACCCGGCTGATCGTGGCGCACGGCCCCCGGCTCGGCCCCGCCGCGGTGGCCGCCGTGGCCGAACTGACGGACCCCGCACCCGTCGTCCGCGCCGTCGAGCTGCTCCTGAAGCCCCGCCGGCTCCGCCAGGACATGCTCGTCGGCATGCTGAAGGCCATGCCGGGGCAGAGCGACGCCCTCGCGCGTCATGCCATGTACATGGCCTCCGTGCTGATGCGAGGGCTGATGAAGGACGCGCCGGACAAGGGCGACGAGCGACGGGCCCCGTGGCTGGCCGACCTCGTCGTGGCGCTGGAAGAACTCACCTGGCGGGTCGGCCAGGGCGGGCACGGCCGGGACACCGACGCGATATTCGAGCTGTTCCACGGCGCCGCCGCCACTCTCGTCCGCGAGCAGGGGGAGGAGCACCTGCCGGGCCTGGTGACCGCGCTCCACCTGCGCGCCATGCACCTGGGCGACACGGGCCGCCCGCAGGAGGCGCTGCCGCTGGTCGACGAGGCGGTGGACCGGGGCCGGAGCGCCGCCGACGTTCCCGAGGTCCGCAGCCGGCTGCTGGGCGCGCTCAACACCCGGGCCATGGTGTTCAGCCGGCTCGACCGGCACGACGAGGCGGTCGCGTCGCTCGAAGAAGTGGGCGAGCGCCTCAGGGAGGCGCGGCCGCTGGAGTGCACGACCGACACATACGGGTGGCGGGGCAACCTCGCACGCGAACTGGAGCTGGCCGGACGGCCCCAGGAAGCGGCCGCCGTCTTCGAGGAAATCCTGCCGGACGTGCGGCGCAGAGCGCAGGCAGTGCCGGACAGCGGCCGTGCCGAACTCGGTGCCATCCTGACCCAGGCCGCCTGGGTCAGGATGCGCGGTGGACAGACCGCGGCCGCCGCGCCACTGATCGAGGAAGGGCTCGGCCTGCTGCGCCCCCTCGCGCGGCGGCAGCCAGGACCCTACGCCCACCACCTGGTCGGGCTTCTCCAGTTGGCCGGGGTCCGCGCCGGGGCCGACGGTGACACCGACGCAGCCGTCGACGCGCTCGCCGAGGCGGAACAGTGGTGCCGCGCCCGGGTGCGCCACGACGCGTCGTTCCGCCCGGTTCTCGCCGAGGTGCTCGACAAACTCCGCGGATTGCGGCAGCTGCGCGGCGAACACCGCCTGGCCCTCCGCGCGGCCAACGGGGTGGTGCAGGTGCTCGGCGACATGCCCGCGGCGGCGGACGGGACGCCGACTCCCGGACTGCTCGGCGCCCTCCTCGTACTGGAGCGGGCGTTCGCCGACTTCGGCGCCCCTGGCCGGGCCGTCGCCACGCTCGACCGCGCCCTGCGGCTGTACGCGTCAGGAGCACACTCGGCGGCGGACCCGGGCCTGGACCGGTCCGTCCTGCTGAATCGGCGCGGTAATCGGCGCGCCGCCGCCGGCGACCGCGAGGCCGGCCTCGCCGACCTCGCCGAGGCCGTCCGGCTGCGGCGCGAGGGCCCGGACCGGACCCCGGACGGATGGCTGCGGCTCGCGGCGAGCCTGTCCGACCTCGCCTGCCTGTACCTACCCGACCGCGCGGCGCAGGGGCTGGCACCGGCCGAGGAAGCGGTACGCATCCTGTGCGCGGAAGCGGCCCGGGGCAAGGACACCGCGGCCCGCCTCGGTGACGTCCGCATCAACCTCGCCGGCCTGCTCGTGGCGGCCGGTCACCCTTCGCGGGCCGTGGAGACGCTCGACGCCTGCCTGCACGCCGGACAACCGCCGGACCCGCGACGGGCCGCGCTGCTATGGGCCCTCAAGGCCGATGTGCTGCGTGATCTGAACCGCCCGGCACGGATGCTCGCGGCGGCCGAGAGGTCGGTGAGCCTGTACGCGTCGCAGGCGGCAGCAGCCGGAGCGTGCGGTGCCACCGCCGTCGAACGCCGGGGCCCCATGCTCGCCTGCGTCTGTCTCGGCGAAGCGCTTCTGTCGGTCGCGCGGGAGACCGACGAGGTGGACGAGGAGCGGCTGCGGGACGCGGTCGCCGTCCTGACGGACACCCTGGACCGCGCCCGCGAGGAGGGCGCGCTCGACCTGGCCGTGCGCGCGCTGACCGCGCTGAACACGCTCGACGGGACTCCTGCGGGCCCCGCCGAGCCGGCCGCGCCCGGCCCACCATGATGTCGGATTTCCGCCAGCCGAGCCGCTCACCATGGCCGATCCTTGAACCATGCCCACCGCCGAGCACGCACCCGGCACCGCCGCCATGCACACCGACACCGAACGGTGCGTGCGCGCGGTGCAGGCCAAGGACACCCGGTTCGACGGGGTGTTCTTCACCGCCGTCCTGACCACCCGCATCTACTGCCGGCCCGGCTGCCCCGTCGTGCCGCCCAAACCGCGCAACATGGTCTTCTACCCGAGCGCCGCCGCCTGCCAGCAGGCCGGGTACCGGGCCTGCAAGCGGTGCCGGCCCGACACCAGCCCCGGCTCGCCGGAGTGGAACCAGCGCGCCGACCTGACCGCCCGCGCCATGCGGCTCATCGCCGACGGCACCGTGGACCGCGAAGGCGTCCTGGGCCTCGCCCGCCGGCTCGGCTACAGCGCGCGCCAGATCGAGCGGCAGCTGTGCGCCGAACTCGGCGCCGGGCCGCTCGCCCTCGCCCGGGCCCAGCGCGCGGGGACCGCCCGGCTGCTCATCGAGACCACCGGGCTGCCGATGGCGGACATCGCGTTCGCCGCCGGGTTCGCCTCGATCCGCACCTTCAACGACACCGTCCGCGAGGTCTTCGCGCTCTCCCCGAGCGAACTGCGCACCCGCGCCCCCCAGGGCCCGCCGAGCGCCCCCGGCGCACTCACGCTCCGGCTGCCGTTCCGCGCGCCCCTCAACCCCGACAACCTCTTCGGCCATCTCGCGGCGACCGCCGTCCCCGGGGTCGAGGAGTGGCGCGCGGGCGCCTACCGGCGCACGCTGCGGCTCCCGTACGGGCACGGCGTCGTGACCCTGACACCTGGCGTCACGCACATCGGCTGCCGGCTCGTCCTCAGCGACCGGCGCGATCTGACCGTCGCCATCAGCCGCTGCCGCCGCCTGCTCGACCTCGATGCCGACCCGGTCGCCGTGGACGAGCGGCTGCGCACCGACCCGCTGCTCGCGCCCCTCGTCGACAAGGCGCCGGGCCGCCGGGTGCCGCGCACCGTCGACGAGGCCGAGTTCGCGGTGCGGGCCGTGCTCGGCCAGCAGGTCTCCACCGCGGCCGCCCGCACCCACGCCGCCCGCCTCGTCCAGGCCCACGGCGAACCCGTCGACGACCCCGAGGGCGGCCTCACCCACCTCTTCCCGGCGCCGGCCGCGCTCGCCTCCCTGGACCCCGAGACACTCGCCTTGCCGCGCAGTCGCCGGACCACCCTCCTCACCCTCGTACGTCAACTCGCCGACGGCGCACTGACTCTGGGCCCCGAGTCCGACTGGGACGAGACCCGCGCCCGTCTCGCCGCCCTGCCCGGGTTCGGGCCCTGGACCATCGAGGCCATCGCCATGCGCGCGCTCGGCGACCCGGACGCCTTCCTGCCCACCGACCTCGGAATGCGGCGCGCCGCACGGGAGTTGGGCCTGCCGCACACCCCGGCCGCCCTCACCGCACGCGCGGCGGCCTGGCGGCCCTGGCGGGCGTACGCCGTCCAGTACCTGTGGGCCACCGACAGCCATCCCATCAACTTCCTGCCCGCGTGAGGACGTAAGGCCATGGAACACAAGCAGCACACGCACCTCGACAGCCCCTACGGGCCGCTCACCCTGGTCGCCGCCGACGGCGCCCTGTGCGGTCTTTACATGACCGAGCAGCGTCACCGCCCCGCCGAGGAGACCTTCGGCGAGCGCGACGAGCGCCCCTTCGGCGCCGCCATCGACCAGCTGAATGCCTATTTCCAGGGTGAGTTGACGACGTTCGACCTGCCGCTGCACCTGCGCGGCACGCCCTTCCAGCGTCGCGTCTGGGAGCAGCTGCGGCTGATCCCGTACGGCGAGACCCGTACCTACGGCGATCTCGCGGCGGCCCTCGGCAATCCGGCGGCCTCGCGGGCCGTGGGGCTCGCCAACGGCAAGAACCCGGTGGGCGTCATCGTCCCCTGCCACCGGGTGATCGGTGCGAGCGGCGGACTCACCGGCTACGGCGGCGGACTGGAACGCAAACGGCGCCTGCTCGACTTCGAACGCGGCACGGCCCTCTTCTAGGGCCGGCCGGTCGGCGGGCAGGCGCCGGTCGGGGCGCGTACCGGGGCTTACGTGCTCGCCTCCGCGTCCACCGGCTTCGGGATGAGCAGTGAGGCGCAGAGGGCCGCCACGATCAGCACCAGGCCGGCCACCACGCCGGCGCTGTAGCCGCCGACGGACGTTCCGCCGGCGGGGGCGACCGCGTCCATCACCGCGTACAGGACGACGAAGCTCAGGCCCGCGCCCAGGTTGAAGCAGCCGGCGTTCAGGCCTGGCAGGAAGCCCGGGTTCTCCTTGGGGGAGAGCAGGATGCCGAGGCCGTTGAGCATGATGTTGACCGTGCCCGCGTAGGTCGCGCCGAGCAGGAGGGAGCACGCGAGCAGCAGGCCCGGGGAGTCGGTCCGCAAGGTCAGCAGGGCGAGCACCGTGGCCACCGCCGTGGCGACCAGGCCGGTGCGCAGGACGCGGCCGTACCCGAAGCTCGCCGCGAGCCGGCCCGCGAGCGGTCCCATGGCGAGACCCGCGAGCGCGTACGGCGTCAGCGTCCACCAGGTCGCGCCCTCGGCGCCGAGGCCGAGGCCGGCCGCGGTGTCCTGGGTGAAGCCGGGCAGCAGGCCGTTCATGACGGCGAAGACGCCGGTCATGGTGAGCATCGTCGACAGCAGGAGCGACCAGGTGGCGCGCCGCTTCAGCAGGTGCGTGGTGACGAGCGGGTGCCTGGAGCGCGTCTCCGTGCGCCAGAACGCCCAGAAGGCGAGCGCCGCGACGACCAGCAGACCGACGGCGAGCGGCCAGTTCGCGTCGCCGAGCTTGCCCGCCTCGTTGAAGGCGATCAGCAGCGCGCCGACGGAGACCACCAGGAACGCGACGCCCGGCCAGTCCATCGGGGGCCGCTCGTCCGCGCGCGAGTCGGGCGCCAGGAAGCGCACGAGCAGGGCGGCGAGGGCCGCGAAGCCGGTCATGACCCAGAAGATCGAGGCGTAGCCGTGGTGTTCGGCCAGCGAGCCGCCGGCGAACGAGTCGACGCCCGCGATCCCGCCGTTGACCGCGGTGACCAGGCCCAGCAGGGTCCCGTACCGCTTCGGGTCGGGCACCTCGACGCGCAGCATGATCAGCGCGAGCGGGATGGTGGGGCCCGAGGCGCCCTGGATGACGCGGCCCACGGCGAGCGTGCCGACGGAGCCGGCCAGGGCGGAGATCACACAGCCGACGGCCATCAGGACCATCATCGCGGTGAGCACCTTGCGCCGGCCGATCAGGTCGCCGAGGCGCGGCAGGAACAGCGAGAAGAGCGCGGCGGCCGTGAAGAAGGCCGTCTGGGTGGCGCCGATGGCCGAGGCCGAGGTGTGCAGCTCGTCCGCCATCGTGGTCAGGGCGGGGCTGAGCATCGAGGCGTTGAGCTGGAAGGCGAAGCTGGCCGCGAGCAGCGCCGCCATCAGGGCGCCGACCCGGACCGGGCGGCCCGCGCGCGGGCCGCCCGCCGGGGCGGGGGGGGAGGCGGCGACGTTCATGCTGCGGGCGATCCGAT